>JAQFVI010000401.1:74119-80906 GCA_029439495.1 Caballeronia sp. BR6202001590007 | reverse complement strand
TGAAGACGCGAAAGCGAGGCCTCTAACACCTTGCCGCGCAGCGAATCGAGACACACTTGCTTGAGGCATTTCTAGAAATTGAAGCCCATGCGAGAGCACCACAGCCGTGGTGATATACATGAGCTGAGGCGATCAAGAAGCGCTCGCCCGGGCAGGACCGAATAACCTTAGAGCGATGCGGTTAGCTCATTCATGAGCGCCTTGCGCAGAAAGAACCCTTGCGGTACTAAACAAACCGCAGGACCATAACCGTCCGTTCACGGAAAAAAGAGCCCCCATGCCGCCCCCCATCGCCGAAAAACGAAAAACCTTCCGTACACTCCACGAATCGGGCTGCTTCGTCCTGCCCAACCTCTGGGACGCCGGCAGCGTGCGCTATCTGCAAACGTTCGGCTTCAAGGCACTGGCCACGACCAGCTCCGGTTTCGCCTGGTCGAAAGGCTTCGCAGACAACCAAGTCGCACGCGAGGCCGTGCTTGCGCATCTGCGCGATATCGTCGAAGCCACCGATCTGCCCGTGAACGCCGACTTCGAAAGCGGCTTCNCGCGGGCCTGTCCATCGAAGATTCGACTGGCGATGCCGCCGCGCCGCTGATGCCGATCGATGTCGCGGTCGAACGCATGAAAGCCGCGCGCCGCGCGATCGATGCGAACGGCGGCGATACTTTGCTCGTCGGCCGCGCGGAAAACTTCGTCGCCGGCAAGCCCGATTTCGACGATGCCATCGTGCGCCTGAAAGCCTATGCCGATGCGGGCGCCGATTGTCTCTACGCGCCAGGCATCAAGACGCGCGAGCAAATCGAAGCCGTGGTCCGTGCAGTCGCACCCAAACCGGTGAATCTGCTGATCGGCGGCGTATCGGATTTCACCCTGAGCGATGTCGCCGCCTTCGGCGTGCGGCGCNCGCCGAAGGCCGTTTCGATGGCTTCGCCGATGCGGCCGCGGGCAATACGCTCAACGGAATCTTCACGAATCGCGCTCCTCGACGCTCTCCGGCGATTCGATGAACAGCACATCTGCGCCTGCTTTCGCAAATGCTTCGCCACGGCGCAGGGCTTCGTCCAGACCAAGGGACGTGCGCACGATGATCTGAAAATTCGGGTCGCTGCGGCTCTCGGCGGCGACGCAGATCTTGCGCACGGCATCTTCGAGCGGGATCATGCGGCGCCCCGGCGTGTGGCCGCATTTCTTCGGAACTCCTGATCCTCGAGCTGGATGTCCACCGCGCCCGCCTGCTCGTAGCCGCGCACCGTATGCGCGACGTTGAGCAGGCCGCCGTAGCCGGCGCCGTTGCAGATCACCGGCGTGTGGTGCCGCCGCAGAAGGCCGCGACGCGATTCACCATGTCGGTGTAGGTGGCGAGGCCCGCATCGGGCAGGCCGAGATAGGACGCGCCCGTGCCGAAGCCCGTCATGTAGAGACAGTCGAAGCCCATCGAGTCGGCCATCTTCGCCGACACCATGTCGAAGATGCCCGGCGCGGTGACGATCTCCGGTTTCGCGAAACGTGCCTTCAGGACCTTGCGTTTGTCGGCGGGGGCGATGTTCATGTCGGTTTCCTCAAGTGGATTCAGCGATTCGATTCATGCGACAGCGATGCCGTCGGGAGTGCGTCGTCGTCGGTCGCGGGGGCGATGTCTTCCAGCGAGCGGCGATTGGTCTCGATGCCGAAGATCGCCAGTACGACGGCCATCACGACGCACGCGCCGATGATCATCGTCAGCACGTTCTGGATGCCGCCGATCGCGTACATCACGACCACGAGCTGCGGCGCGAAGATGCCGGTAATGCGTCCGGCGCATCCCGCGATACCGTTCGCACGCATGCGGTTTTCGGTCGCGAAGAGTTCGGGAATGTAGGTGGCGATGCCGAGCGCGACCATCTGATAGGTCAGCGTGGAAAGCAGGAGCCGAGCACGGTCGCGGTCTCGACACTGGTCGAATGGTCGTACAGCCAGCCGATCAGCGCGGCAAGCGCGGCCATCGCGATCAGGCCATTCTGCGGCCGATGCGGTCCGCGACCAGCACGCCGACCATTGCGCCCGCCAGGCCGCTGAGCGCCATTAGCGAAATATAGCCGAGCGACGACGTGACGCCGATGCCCTGCTTGATGAGAAAGGTCGGCACCCACACGATGAAGCCGTAGATCACCATGTTGACGGCAATCTGCACGATCACGGAGATGAAGATGCGGCGAATCTGCGNCCGCGATAGGCGGCAGCGGACGGCCGCGCGACGATTCTTCCTCGGCCGCACGCAGGATTCCTCGAGCCGGCCTTTGGATTCCAGCCAGCGCGGCGATTCGGGCATCTTCTTGCGAATTACCCAAACGACCATCGCGCCGATGCCGACGATCGCGAACATCGCGCGCCAGCCGATGCTCGGAATGATCAGATAGCCGGGGAAGGTCGAGAAGAACAGCGCGGAATTGGTGATCAGCGACAGATACGCCGACCACTTGCCTCGCACGGCGGGTGGCATGAATTTGCCGACCGAGCCGTAGCCGACGACGATCTCGGCGCCGAGCCCGAACCCCATGAAGAAGCGGCATACGATGAGCCAGATCATGTTCGGCGCGAACGCGCCAGCGATCGACGCAAGGCCGAACACCGCGAGATTGAACTGATACGTGAACTTGCGGCCCTTGGCATCGCCGAGCACGCCCGCGGTGAATGCGCCGAGCGGCATGCCGATGAAGGTCGACGACAGGAAGGCCGCGTTGAGCTGCATCGTCGACCAGCCGCTTTTCGCCAGTGCGCCGAGCACGCCGCCCGCCAGATAGATGTCGAACGAATCGAGGAACATCCTCGCGCCGATCAGCCACAACACCCGCTTGTGAAAGCCGGACAAGGGTAGTCGATCGAGTCGTGCGCCTGCATTTACGGTGCTTCCGGTGCTCAGCATGTCGTCTCCATTCGCCGTTATGACGGCTTTTTCAGATGCTGTCGGTACTGCTTGCGTGTTTGCTCAGGATTCAGTCGCTCCGGTGCTCCCGGTCGTAGCGGTCGAGCACGGCCTTTTCGGCGGCGAGGATATGGCAGCGCGTGATGGCTTCGGCCCACGCGGCATTGCGCTGCTCCAGCGCCGATACGATCTCGAAATGTTGGCGCGCGCTGCGTTCGCGGTCTTCGTCGCCGTAGGTGTCGAAGGTCCACTTGATGAGCGGCGTTTCCTTCATCGATCTGAGCGAGTGGTCGAGGCACGCGTTGTTCGCGGTGGCGGTGATGATCGCGTGGAATTCGCCGTTGGCGGCGAACCACGCCTCGCAGGATTCGGGCGGCGAGGGACGCTGCGTGATGCCAAACATCGCTTCGGCAAGCGCTTTCAGGCGCTCGATGTCCGCAGGCTCGATGTGAAGCGCTGCCCGCCCCGTCAGATAAGGCTCGACGAGCAAGCGCGCTTCGAAGATCTCTCGCGCGTCCTGCAGCGTCCACGCCTTGACGCGCACGCCGTAATTCGGGCGCGTTTCGACCCAGCCTTCCGCATCGAGCCGGCGCAACGCCTCGCGCACCGGCGTGCGGCTCACGCCGAGGCTCTTCGCCAGTTGTTCTTCGCGCAGATACTGCCCGCGCCGAAGCGGCCGCTCGCGAGCGCTTCCTTGATGGCGGCGTAGACGTCGTCCGCCGAACGCGGCACGTCCGGCAGGTTTGTATGCAAAGCAGCTTCGGAAGACGGCATTTTGCGCTCAATCTCGACTTCGAATGGCAATGTGAGCGCGCTGACATTTCGGGATTTCCCGGAGCCGCTACCAAAGCCGCTACGGTCGGCGCTTCACCATGTGACCGATATAGGCGATCATCGCATCGATGTCGGCGTCGCTCAGCATCGAGCGGTCGAAGCCGTGCATCTGCATCGCGGGCCAGGCGCGGATCGACTTCGGATCGCGGATGAACTGTTTCAGCGTCCACGGCTGGAAGTATTCGGTCGGGTTGTGCGGCAGGTTCAGGTCCGGACCCATCGATGCGTCGCCCGCGCCATTCAGCTTGTGACAGGCGAGACATTGCGCGGCGAATACGGCTTGTTCCTGGCGAACGGGCGATGCGGCGAGCACGCGCGCATCGGGCGGTTCGATCGCGAGCCACGGTTCGGCGTGCGGCGTTGCATCGCCGAACAGCAACGCGGCGGGCAGATGCGTGACGAAGCCATCGGATGCGGCGATCTGCACTTCTTCGTTGTCCGGCAATCGCGTGACGCCGAGCAATGCGCGCAAGGGCACCGCGCGATACGTCATGGTGCGATGGAACACGACGTCGTTTGGCACCTCGATGGTTTTTGCATCGGGACGGGCGAGCAGTTGTTCGGTCGAGAGCGTGCGCTTGCCGCCGACGTCGATCGTCAGCGTCGCGGCGTGGGCAAAAGCAGTGGCGAAGCAAAAGAGCATCACGAGGATGCGGGCAGGCAGGCGGGACATCGAGATTCCTGAGCGTGGCGGTCGGAGGAACGCATGATTGCACAGCGCGGCAATCTGCTGGGAACGCGAGTTGCTCGAAGGGCCATACACCATTACACCGATAAACGGAGTCTCCATGCCTACCCGCGCGCTGCCCTTCGATCCCGTCTACGAACAAATCCCCGACGACGAAGCCGAAACCACCGCCGAACTCGCCGACACGATGCGCACCATCACGGAGACGACCTACGCCGATTCGGGCCACGCGATTCGCAGTGTCCACGCGAAAAGCCACGGCTTGCTGCTCGGCGAAATGCAGGTCGCGGCCGGCCTGCCGCCCGAGCTTGCGCAGGGCATCTTCGCGCAGCCCGTGACGCTGCCCGTCGTGCTGCGACTGTCGACGAATCCGGGTGACGTGCTGGACGACAAAGTATCGACACCGCGCGGGCTTGCGCTGAAGATCATCGGCGTGGACGGCGATCGTCTGCCGGGCAGCGAAGGCGATCGCACGCAGGATTTCGTGATGATCAACGCGCCCGCGTTCACCGCTTCGACGCCGAAAAAGTTTCTGAGCAACCTGAAACTGCTCGCGAAGACGACCGACAAGGCGCCCGGCGCGAAGAAGATGCTCTCTGCCGTGCTGCGCGGTACCGAAGCGGTGATCGAAAAGCTCGGCGGCGAAAGCGGCACGATCAAGAGCCTGGGCGGGCATCCGGAAACGCATATCCTCGGCGAGACTTTTTATACGGCCGTGCCGGTGCTGTATGGCCAGTACTTCGGCAAGCTCAGCGTCGCGCCGGTGTCGCCCGAACTCACGGCCCTTACGGATGCGCCGATCGATCTGAAGGACAATCCGGACGGCCGGCCTGCGCAAGGTTTTTCGCGAGCGGCGGCGGCGAATGGGAAGTGCGCGTGCAATTGGCGACCGACATCGACAAGATGCCGATCGAGGATGCCTCCGTGCAGTGGCCCGAAGACGAAAGCCCTTACGTGACGGTTGCGCGTATCCGCGTCGCGCCGCAGACCTCGTGGAACGCGCAGCGCGAGAAGGGCATCGACGACGGCATGGCGTTCAGCCCGTGGCACGGCGTGGCGGCGCATCGGCCGCTCGGCGGCGTGATGCGCGCGCGCAAAATGTCGTATGAGATGTCGTCGAAGTTTCGCGGCGAGCGCAACGGTTGTCCGATGCACGAGCCGCGCGAACGCGTCGATCTCTGATGCGCGCCTGACGCACGGGCGCTGATCAGTCGATGCGCTTCTGCCAGATCGCGATGACGCCGCCGACCAGCGCCACGCCGATCAGAAAGTAGAAGCCGTCCATCGCGCTCAGGAAGTTTGCCTGCTGCGCGACGATCCGGTCGATCTGAGCGAGCGCGAGGCTATGTGCCTGGTCGGCCGCATAGCCGAGCGCCTCGAAGCCGTGCGTCACTGGAACTCGGGGTTGTACGGATTGGTGGCCTCGGTCAGATGCGTCCGGTGCACCGCCAGCCGATGCTGTTCGAGGATGATCATCGTCGCGGTGGCGAACGAGTAGATCAGTTGCTTGACGATGTTCTTGAAGCGGTAGCCGTCGTTGAACTCCTCGATGGCGAACACGCGGAAGGTCACGTTCGCCACCGGCAACGCGATGAAGAGCAGCAGCATGCCGCGCAATACGAGCGGTGCGATCAGTCACGGCATGCTCACGTCGGGCGACAGATGCATCATCCAGGCGGCGACGCTTGCGGCCATCAGAAAGCCGGGCACGATCGTCCACTTCTTGTGCGTGACGCGCGCGGAAAACTTGAAGTAGACGAGCGCCATCGCGAGCGCGAACAGCGAGGTCAGTCCCGTCAGGCGTCCGGCGTTTTCCACGGGATAGTGCAGTCCGCCTTCGAGGAAGCGTGACACCAGAAAGCTCATCGCGTTGTTGATGTAATAGAAGGCGATGTACAACACGATGCCCGTCTGAAACGTCCTTTCCCGCAGCGCATGCAAACGCAGCAGCGGCCGCGGATGATGCCACTGGTGCTAACCGAACCACGCAAGCGCGATCACGCCCGCCGCCGTCAGCACGATCAGTTGTGGCGACGTGCTGAAGAGTTCGAAGCGCACCTGCTGCATCGCGATCTGCAACGCGCCCTGCGCGAACGCAAACAGTATGTATGGCCAGAAGTGCGCATCGCCCCGCGCCCGGCACCGCGAACCACGCGAACGCGCCGAGCACGATGCCGCCGAGCGCCGTGCAGGTAAAGAGCGCGCGCCAGTCGGCATAGGCGACCAGATAGCCGCCGACCAGTGGCACGAGTCCGCTGCCCGCGACGATCATCAACAGGAAAAGGCGAATGGCCATTGGCCGGCGCTGCGGAGTGAAGCGCGTCTGAATAAGGATGCGGCACGCGCTCATCATCGGGTCGATG
>JAQFVI010000401.1:51153-74106 GCA_029439495.1 Caballeronia sp. BR6202001590007 | reverse complement strand
CGCGCCCGCCGAGAACAGAAACAGGCTGCCGCCGACATAGCGGCGAAAGCCGAGCCGCTCGATCCACCATTGCTGTTGAAGGATGCCGAGCACCGAGGTCACCGCATACGCGCTCGATGACCACACGAGTTCGTCGGCCGACGCATTGATGTCGCCCGCGATATAGCTCGTGAAGAACGAGAAGGTCGCGTTGTCGAAATAGTCGAGCCCGGTCGCGAGCGCGATGGTCCACGGAAAGAAATCGTCGCGCAGGCGCACGCCGGCGGACGAGTCTGTGCGCGACGCGGCCGGCGTCATTGGCCGGCATCCTCTTTGCTGCGCGGCTTGCGGCTCTTACGCGCAAGGCGTTCCTTGAACAAGTCTTCCTGCTTCTCGCCCGCGATACGCCGACGGATGTAATCGAGGTCGTCACTCAATTCGCCGCGCACCGCCGGCGTCGAGCTGCTGCGCGAGCGCGCTTTCGATATCGCGCAGCGAGACCATCGAGTAGCGCCGGAGCGGCCGTCACTCACGGCATCGAGCGGGCGCTTCAGGATTTCGGTGATGCCCTGTAGCGAGAAGCCGAGCGAACGCAGCCGCAGGATGCGTAAGAAAAGCTCGAGGTCCGTCTCGCTGTAGAGCCGGTAACGCCCCTCGCTGCGGCTGGGCGTGCGAGGCCGCGTTCCTCGTAGTACTTGAGCATGCGCGGCGTGACGTCGAGCCGCTCGGCGGTATCGCGAATGGTCAGCAGCGCGGGCTTGGGCGAAGACATGATGTGCGCCATCGGAAGGTGAGCGGCAATTATAGCTCAAACCTGTACGTTCACGTACAGGTTGGCGGTATCGGCAGGACACCGGAACGGGGCACGATGATAGACTGCAACGGCCATGCGGCAGCCTGGGCCACGGCCGCCGCTCGATCCACGACTCGAAAAGAAACGCATGAACAAACGATTCTCGATGATCCGCGACTTCCATCTCGCCGACTGGTTCACGCTCGGCAACGCGGTCTGCGGAACCGGCGCGCTGTTTTCGTCGATGTCCTTTCTCGACGACAACGACGTGCTGCATATCTACCTGGCGGTCGCGCTGGTGTTCGCCGCACTGGTCTTCGACGTGCTCGACGGACGCATCGCGCGGTGGCGGCAGAAGGTGTCGCTGCTCGGCAAGGAACTGGACTCGCTCGCGGATGTCATCTCCTTCGGCGTCGCGCCCGCGATCATCGTGTACGGATGCGGCATGCGCGGGCTCTATGATCGCGTGATCCTCGCGTACTTCGTCGCGTGCGGCGTGTCGCGGCTCGTGCGCTACAACGTCATGACCGAAGAGATGTCGGGCGGTTCGGGCAAGGTCACGCACTTCGAAGGCACGCCCATTCCGACTTCGTTCGCGATCGTGCTGATGCTCGGCATCGCCGCTTATTTCGGCGCGGTCGGCGAGAACCTGTGGCTCGGCGTGTGGAAGTTCGCGGGCTTCACGATCCATCCGCTGGTGCTCGTCTACGCGATCTCCGGCTCGCTGATGATCAACCGCATCCGTATTCCCAAGCCCTGAGACGATCGCACGGGCATGAAAAAAGGGCGCTGAATCCAGCGCCTTTTTCGTCGGTCCGATGCCGCGTGTCAGTGCCTGACGTGATGCCGTCCGACGAAGAAGAAATGCAGCAGCGCGACGAGCGGAAACGCGGTTGCGAGACCGGCGACGAGCGGCCATCCGCCGTGCTCGTAGAGTTTGCTCGCGAAGGCCGAGCCGAGCGCACCGCCCGTGAAGATGCTCGTCATGTACACCGCGTTCAGGCGGTTGCGGCTCGCCGCATGCAGCGCGTAGATCTCGCGCTGGCCGAGCACCATGTTCATCTGCACGGCGAAGTCGAGCAGCACGCCCGTCACGACCAGCGCGCCCACGCCCCACGCGGGATGGATCAGCACCGGCAGATAGGCGAGCGCCGCGAGCAGCAGCGCGGTGAAGGTCGCGCGCACCGTATGGCCCGCTCGGCGAAACGGCCGGCGATCGGCGCGGAGGTCGCGCCCATTGCGCCGATCAGCGCGAAGACGCCGATCTGCGTTTGCGTGAGTCCGTAGTGGTGCGTCAGTTCGACGGGAATCGCGGTCCAGAAGAGGCTGAAGGACGCGAACATCATCGCCTGATAGAGCGAGCGATGCCGCAGCACCGGCATGGTGCGCACCAGCGCGCCGAGCGACCCGATCAGTTCGAAATAGCTCGCCTGATGGCTCGGCTGCCGACGCGGGATGGTCATTGCGAGCACGATCGTGATGACGACCATCAGGATGGCGGCGACGCCGAACATCGCGCGCCAGCCGAAGTGGCCCGCGATCACGCTCGAAATCGGCCGTGACAGCAAATGCCGAGCAGCAGGCCGCTCATCACCGTGCCGACGACCTTGCCGCGCGATTCGTCCGGCGCGAGCAGCGCGGCGAGCGGAATCAGGATCTGCACCGCGACCGACGAGAAGCCGATCAGCAGTGAAATCACCAAGAACCAGCCGGGCGTCTGCGCGAACGCGGCGGCCGTCAGACTCGCGATGGAGATGATCGCGATCGTGATCATCAGCTTGCGGTTCTCCAGCAGGTCGCCGAGCGGCACGACGAAGAACAGGCCGAGCGCATAGCCGATCTGCGTGAGCGAGACGATCAGGCTCGCCGTGCCGCCCACCATGTGCAGGTCGGGCGCGATCAGTTCGGTGATCGGCTGCGCATAGTACAGGTTCGCGACAATCGCATCGCAGCAGAAGGAAAACAGTGCGATCAGGCCGCGCGTGAGTTCGATGGTTTGAGTGCCGTCGTGCGGGGGCGAGGCCTGGGTGGACATTGAAACGTTCCTCGGTTGGCGAGAACGAAGCATACGCGAGCGAGGAGCGCCGTGCAGGACACGTTCTACTGGATGCGGTGCTTGTAGTCGTGCAAGGTTTCCTTCACGTACGACCAATACGCGTCGTCGTTGCGATACGCGATGGCGAGCGCGAGATTCGCTTCCGGATATTCCGCGTGCGTGGAGCGGCGCAGCCAGACGAGCGCGCTGCCTTCGTCGCCGCGCAAGCGCGAGCTGGAACTGCGCCTGTGTCACGCCCGCGCGCGCCGCGCGTTCGAGCCAGCACTTGCCGGTCGCGGTATCGCGCGGCATGCCGTAGCCGTTGCGATAGATCCGGTAAGCTGCCAGCGCGGACACCGACGGCGCGTTATCATTATCTCGTCGGCGTCGGCGTCGGCGTCGGCGTCGGCGTCGGCGTAGTCGTCGTCGGGCGCGGCCGGCGATGCGTCCACGTTCGAGCCAGCCGATGCCCTCGCGTACCTTCGCCGCATCGGCGTCGCCGACGAGCACCGTGCCGAGCGCGAACGCGGTCGCATCGTTGCCCGCGAGGGACGCGGCGCGCAGCCGGGTCATCGAGGTCCAGTCGCGGGTCGACAGCGCCCGCATGCGCCATTCGTCGATATCGCGTGCGGGCGTGCGCGTGGCCACGAGCACCGCCGCGCAGAGCGCGACGCAGGCGGCCGCGCCGATCGTTCGGATGCGCGGCTTCATTGCGACAGATCGATCGAGTAGATGGCGAGGCCCTTGCCGGTCCCGTCGTCGGCCTGGATTTACGTCACATTGGCGATGCCTTGCGCCTGCGCGAGCGACACGAGATTCGGCGCCGACTTGAACGTCACCGGACCCTGCGTCGCGACCTTCGTGAAGCACCAGCTGCGATTCGTGCCGTTCGCGACCGCCGTCATCGACTTGATCTTCTTGATGTAGGCGATCAGCACGTCGCGATTCGCATCCGGCGACGCGTAGATCGTCTTGCTGCCGTCGAGGCCCGGAAAGCCGCCGCCGCTTGCGCGATAGTTGTTCGTCGCGACGATGAACGGCTGATTCGCGGCCACCGGCGTGCCCTTGTAGCTCAGGTTCCTGATGCGGCTGCCCACGGCCTGCGTCACGTCGATCTCATACGTGAAGTCCTTCGACGTGACCATGTCGAAGTTGTAGCCGGGATAGCTGCTGACGAGCGCCTGCGTGGCCGTCTTGGTCGGATAGCGCTTCGATGCTTCCTCGAGCCAGGCCTTGAGGTCCGCGCCGGTCACCTTCACGGCATACACGGTGTTCGGATACAGATACAGATTCGCCGCGTTGTTGATCGCGACATTGCCCGCCGACACGTCCGTGAAGTCCGTGCCGCCGCCGAAGCCGCTCTTGAACGGCGCGCTCACCGACAGCACCGGAATGCCCGCCTGATCCGGCAGGTTCGCGGCGATGTAATCGGCCACGTACTGGGCCTGTGCCTGATTGACGATCTCGATGGCCGACACGTCGCCGACATCGGCGAAGTAGGTGGTCATGCGGAAATCGGTCGAGCCGATCGGCGTCTTCATGTAGTCGATGGTCGCCTGATGCTCGGCGGCGATCGCGGCAGACACTGCCGGATCGGCGGCGACATAGGTCTTGTCGGCGTTCTGGATCGGACGCGCTTCGACCTTGGTCGCGCTCTTGTCGATGTTCCAGGTGCCGTTCGCATAGTTGAGCGACAGCACGACGACGCCCAGATGCTTGCCCCAGAAGTTCGCCATCACGGTCGGCACGCCGTTGACCGTGCCCTTTACCTTGTCGACGTCCGGCAGATTGAACTGCGCGATCGTGCTCGTCGCATCCGGAAACACCTGATGCGAGTGGCCGATCATCAGCACGTCGATGCCCGGCACCGTCGACAGGTAATAGCTGCCGTTTTCCATCGTCGGCGAATACGTCGAGTTGTCCAGGCCGCCGTGCGACAGCGCGACGACGATCTGCGCGCCTTCCGCGCACATCTGCGGCACGTACTTCTCGGCGCTTTCCTTGAGGCCTGCCGTGTACACGTTGCCTTCGAGATTGCGCTTGTCCCAGGACATGATCGCGGGCGGCGTGAAACCGATCACGCCGACCTTCACCGACACCGTCACGGTCTTGCCGTCGGGACCGGTCGCGTTGAGGTTCTTCGTGACGATCGTGTAGGGCTTGAAGATCGGCTGCGTGCTCTTCGCGCCGAGCACGTTGGAGAGCACGAGCGGAAACGTCGGTCCCGAAGAGCTTTGCTGCTGCGCGACCGGCGGCAGGTTCGGTACGTCGAACTTCGAGCCGGTGACCTGCGCGAGGAACGGCAGGCCGTAGTTGAATTCGTGATTGCCGATGGTGCCCGCGTCGTACTTGAGCGCGTTCATCACCTTGTAGACGGCGAGCGTCGTCTGGCAGCCGATCGGCGGCGAGGCTAGCGCCTGATAGTCGGCGAGCGCGGTGCCCTGGATGGTGTCGCCGTCGTCGAGCAGCATCGTGTTGGCGAATTCCTGGCGCGCGGCGGCGATCAGCGTCGCGGTGCGTTCCAAGCCGATCGACTTGTCTTCCGCGAGCTTGAAGTAGTCGTAGCTCAGGACGTTCGTATGGATGTCGGTCGTTTCCAGCATCGCGAGCGTGGCCTTGGTGCCGTCGGCGATGACCGGCGCCGGCGCGGCGTCGTCGTGGTTATGACCGCACGCGGCGAGCATTGCCGCCGATGCCGTCAGCGCGCCCAGTCGCGCCCGCGCGATGTTCTTCTCTCGTTGCATCCCTCTCTCCTGTCTTGTCGATGCCGCGCGCCTAGCACACGGCGGGTTCATCGTGGGAAGACGGAAAGACTACGAAAGGTTTGTGACAGTACGCCGTTGGCGCGCGTAACTTTTCTGTAAGCGTTGAAGAAGCTGTTGCGCAAGCTTTACCGGAAACTTCCGCTCGAGCCGTCGTATTTGTGCAACTGCGGTCAAGTTCGCCCGGCGCAGGCCGTTTACACGCACATGTGAGCGCGGCCGATTCGGCGCGCGGCCGACTTTCCGCTTCCGGCGCGCGGCCGCGCAAGCGAACGGAATCCGACCAACCCCAATCGAACCCCAGTCACCGCAATGCGTTTCAACTGTCTGACCAGACTTCTCGTCGGCGGCGTGCTTGCCGTCGTCGCCTCGTTCTCGTCCGCCGCATTCGCCGACGACGTGCCCGTCGTGCCGCTCACGAGCGGCACGCTGCTCCTGACCGGCGGCGTGTCCGAAATCGAAGGCGCGGCCGGCGGCGGTCTCACGCCGTGGGCGGTGATCGGCGGCTACGGCACGGCGCAGCAGATCGGCGCGAACGTGCACGGCACTTACGTCCACACGCAGGACTTTGCGCTCGGCACCTACGGCGTGGCGGTCGGCGTGGCCAACCGCGTCGAGTTCTCGCTCGTGCGTCAGACCTTCGATACGCGCGATGCCGGCGCCAAGCTCAGCCTCGGCGAGAACTTCAAGTTCAATCAGGACATCGTCGGCGTGAAGGTGCGCGTGCTCGGCGACACCGTGCTCGACCAGGACACCTGGATGCCGTAGATTGCCGCGGGCATCCAGTTCAAGCACAACGAGCAGGGCGACATCGTCAGGGCGGTGGACGCCGCGAGCAATTCCGGCACGGACTTCTATGTCTCTGTGACCAAGCTCTTCCTCGCGCAAAGCCTGCTCGTCAACGGCACGCTCCGGTTCACCAAAGCCAACCAGTTGGCCTGCTCGGCTTCGGCGGCGACAAGTCGAACGCGTATCACCCGGAATTCGAATCGTCGGTCGCGTATCTGCTGTCGAAGAGTGTCGCCGTCGGCGCGGAATACCGCAGGAATCCGAACAATCTCGGCTTCGCGCGCGAACAGAACGCCTACGACGCGTTCGTCGCTTGGGCCCCGAACAAGCACGTTTCGCTGACGTTCGCCTATGTCTCGCTCGGCGATATCGTGACCATCAAGAACCAGCGCGGCGTCTACGTCTCGCTGCAAGCAGGATTCTGATCATGAAGATTCGCCTAGCTAGCCGCGTCCGCGCTCGTCATGCTGGCGTCGTTCCTCAGCACGAACGCGCAGGCCGACGACGCGCTCTACAAGCAGTTCGGCGAGAAGGAAGGTCTCGCGAAGATCGTCGCGGACTTCTACGATCTCGTGCAAGCCGATCCGCGCACCGCCCCGTATTTCGAGAACGCGCCCGTCAAGCGCATCCAAGGCAAGCTCGCCGAGCAACTCTGCGTGCTGCTCGAAGGCTCGTGCACCTACTCCGGCCGCGACATGAAGCGCACTCACGCGGGCCACAACATCGACCACGCAGCCTTCAACGCGGTGGTCGAAGACTTGCAAAGCGCGATGGACAAGAACGGCATCCCGTTCCGCGCGCAGAACCAGTTGCTCGCGAAGCTCGCGCCGATGTACCGCGACATCCAGGATCGCGAATGAACTCCCTTTCGAAGAAACCAGTCATGCGTTTTCTTACCGCATTTTTCGGCGCGTTCGCCTTGTCGGCGTCGCTCGCGCATGCTGCCAGCATCAACGTGCAGGTGACCGATCAGGCCGGCGCGCCGGTGGCCGATGCCGTCGTCTACGCGATTTCGGTGAGCGGCAAGCTGCCCGCCACCAAGGCCGCGCCCGCGACCATCGACCAGATCAAGCGCCGCTTCGTGCCGATGGTGTCGGTCGTGCAGACCGGCGCGGCGGTGATGTTCCCGAACAAAGACAATATCGAGCACGACGTGTACTCGTTCTCCCCCGTGAAACGCTTCGAACTGAACCTGTATCACGGCGTTCCCGCCAATCCGGTGACCTTCGACAAGCCCGGCCTCGTCGTGATGGGTTGCAACATCCACGACACGATGGTCGCGTACTTGCTGATCGTCGATACGCCGTACTTCGCGAAGATCGGCGACAAGGGTCAGGCGACCATCGCCAACCTGCCGTCGGATTCGTACAAGGTGATCGTATGGCATTTCCGCCAGACCGATCCCAACGCGCAGCCGACGCAGAAGATCGTCGCCGGCGCGGACAGTGCCGCGAAGTTCTCGCTGCAACTGAAGAAAGCGGAATAAAGACCCGACGCCATGCTTCTTCACAGCCTGCGTGCGCACATCGCGCTCGTCTTTGTGGTCCTGATGCTCGTCGCGCAGGCTGCGGCGTATTTCGTCATCAACTCCGTGATCGTGAAGAATGCGCATCGCGGGGCGGAAGATCAGTTCGCGGTCGCCGAGCGCGTGTTCGAACAGGTGCTACACGGCAACAGCGAGCAACTGATACAGGCCGCGGGCGTCGCGGCGGCAGACTTCGGTTTTCGCCAGGCGGTGGCGACGTACGACAACAAGACGGTCGCGTCCGCACTGCAGAATCACGGCGATCGCATTCACGCGGACATCGTGATGCTGGTCGATCTCGACGGCAAGCTCATCGCGGACAGCGAAGGCACCGCGTTTTCGTTTCCGAATCTCATCAAGACGGCCGCGCACAAGGGCGATGCATCGTCCTTCGGTATGATCGGCGGGCGCGCGTATCAGCTCGTCGCGGTGTCGGTGAAAGCGCCGATCACGGTCGCATGGGTCGTGATGGGCTTTGTCATCGACGACGCGCTCGCCAGGCAAATGAGCGGGCTGACTTCGCTCGATGTGTCGTTCCTGAGCGTCGACGATGCGGGCAAATGGGGCGTGCTCGCGAGTTCGCTGCCCGGCGACGTGCGCGTGACGCTGAAGAATCAGACGCAACTCGCGGACGACGGCTTCGTCACGCGCGTGGTGCGCCTGCATTCAGAGGGCCGCACGGTCGCCGTGCTGCTCGAACGCTCGCTGAACGAGGCGCTCGCGCCGTACCATCGCCTGCAATCGACGCTGCTGCTGATCACGATCCTCGGCGTGTTCGTGTCGATCATCGGCAGCGTGCTGACCGCGCGTTCGGTCACGCGTCCGATTGCGGCGCTCGCGGCGTTTTCGCGGCGCATCGGGCAGGGCGAGTATGCCGAGCCGCTTCGGGTGAAGCATCACGACAAGATCGACGAACTCGCACAGGCGTTCAATCAGATACAGGAGGGCATCGTCGAGCGCGAGAAGCGGATCACCGAACTCGCGTACATGGATCGCCTGACAGGCCTGCCGAACCGCGCGCTCTTCAACGACCGGTGCAGCAGGCCATCGCGTCCGCGATGCGCAACGGCACGCCGTTCGCGGTCGTGATGATGGACCTCGACCGCTTCAAGTACGTGAACGACACGCTCGGGCATCCGATCGGCGACATGCTGCTGTGCGAAGTCGCCAAGCGCCTGCGCGCGGCCTTGCAGCGGCAGACCGACACCGTCGCGCGGCTGGGCGGCGACGAATTCGCCGTGTTTCTGCCCAACGACGATCTCGCGGCGGCGCGCCTGCTCGCGACGCGCATGCTGCGCTCGCTCGAAGAGCCGATCATGATCGAGAACCAACTGGTGGACGTGGGCGCGAGCATCGGCATCGTCACGTTCTCGGACAACGGTACCGACATGAACGTGCTGCTGCGCCGCGCGGATATCGCGATGTACGTCGCCAAGTGCTCGAATCTCGGCTTCGCACTCTACGACGAACGGCACGACAAGAACAGCGCCGAGCGCCTGTCGCTGATGAGCGAGCTGCATCAGGCGGTCGAGCGCGACGAACTCACGCTCTACTATCAACCGAAGGTCGATCTCGCGACGCAGAGCGTGAAGTATGTCGAGGCGCTCGTGCGCTGGGATCATCCGACGCGCGGCTTCGTCGCGCCGGATCAGTTCATTCCGTTCGCGGAACAGACGGTCTATATCAAGACCATTTCGCGCTGGGTCGCGGACAAGGCCATCGCGCAGTGCTCGGCATGGCATGCGCAGGGCGTCGAACTGGCGGTGTCGGTGAACGTGTCGGCGCGCGAGCTGATCCAGTTGTCGCTGCCTGAGACGTTTCAGGTGCTCCTGGACAAGCACAATGTCGCGCCGGAATGGATCTGGATCGAGATCACCGAGAGCGCGATCATGGACGATCCGAATCACGCGATCGAGACGCTCGACCGATTGCATGCGCTTGGCATTCGCCTGTCCATCGACGATTTCGGCACGGGCTATTCGTCGCTCTCGTACCTGAAACGCATGCCGGTCGACGAACTGAAGATCGACAAGTCGTTCGTGATGGGCATGGCGCATCACAAGGACGACGAGACCATCGTGCGATCGACGATCGATCTCGGCCACAACATGGGCTGAAGGTGGTGGCCGAAGGCGTCGAAAACGAAGCGCTGATGAATCGCCTCAAAGACCTGCGATGCGATCTCGCGCAGGGCTATCACCTGAGCCGTCCGCTGCCGCCCGCGAAGCTCGAACTGTGGCTCAAGGGCTGGCAGCTCGAGAATCGCTTGAACGAAGTGATGACCGAAGCAGGTCATGTGAAGACGCGGCCACCGGTCGTGACTTGAACGTACCAGCCTCGATTGAAAGGGACGCCTTCGCGCGTCCCTTTTGCTTTTTTGCGAGCTGACATGGCCTTGCTTTGCGACCGTAAGGTTTTCGACATCTTTCTATATGACCTCGGAAGGGCGGTCGATATCGTCTACGCCTAGTCGACTGGAGATGAACAAGATGGGCAACGGCATCAGAATCGCGATCGTCGACGATCACCCGCTCGTCGCCTGCGGGCTTCGCAAGGCCGCGGAAGCCACCGGGTTCGACGTGCAGGGCGCGGTCACCAGTTCGTCGCAGTTCATGCAGTTGCTAGCCGAATCCACATTGCGATGTCGTCATCAGCGACTACTCGATGCCTTCCGATGATGCGCTCGATGGCTGGCCGTTCATCGCATCGATATCGAGCGAAATCCCCGTCTGCCGATCCTCGTCTACAGCGAATTCGACGATCCCTTTCTGGTCGGCTCTTTAGTGCAGCGCGGTATCGCCGGCGTGGTCAGCAAGCGCGACGAGATGTCCGAAGTGCTGCGCGGCGTACAGTCGCTGGCAGGCGAAAACCGTTATGTATCGACTATCGCCGGCACCGCGCTCAGGAGCTTCAGCACCGTTCTTGAGTTTCGCCGCTTTACCGCGCTCACGCGCCGCCAGCTGGAAGTCACCGGACTCATGTTGTGCGGCTTGTCGGTGGCGGAATCGGCGCGGCTGCTTCATCGACGGATGAATACGGTGAGCGCGCAGCGCACGGAAGCATGCCGCCGGCCTGGGTTTTTCCGGTGAGTCGGAGATGTTTCAATTCGCCGTTGGTCATGGCTTGTGGCTCGAACGATCGGCGGCGTCGATCGAGTTGAAGCCGGTTTGAGCGTTGTTCTCGCGCAGTCGTTTCGATATCGGCACGGCGGGCGTATTCATATCGCTACGTTCCTCGAAGCGCCCTTCCGCTGCAGCAACTGCAACTTTCTGTTCCAGCCAATCTGCGTCATTCGAAGTTCTTCTATTCTATATAGCCGCCCTAGCCGCCCGCGCTGTCTTCCTAACATCCACGTTAAGAAATCGTAGTAGCGGGGTGAATCCGGATGAGTCGAGGTCTAGAACTTTTCCGAACCACTCCGACGGACGGCCCCCCGCGGTCTTTCTCCTGCCTGCCCGTAGCGGTTTCCTCGCATGTGCGCTTGATCTAACCGAGGGATTCGTCCTCTAGTCGGGCTCCATGTCTAGTCCGTGATCGATCTTCGACACGGTACGTAATTTCCCAAAGAGTCATTTCTAGATGAACAAGAATCGGTTTTGTCGCGTATTCAACAAACGTCATGGCATGCTCGTCGCAGTCGCAGAAGAAGGCGCCTGGCGAAGGCATCGCAAGCGGCGCGGCAAGCGCGGAAGGGTCGTTCGGTGTCATGTCGTCGCTGTCGGCCTTCGCCGTCGCGATCATGGCGACGCAGCCGGGCGTGAGCTTCGCCCGGGCACTGTGCGTTCGGCTGATTGAACTGGACCGTGTTGTCCTTGTCAATATTGAACGAATTCCAGTCGATCACGGCGCACTGGCTGCCCTGATTAATGTTCATCGTGTTGGCGTTTTGCGAGATCGATGCCTGACCCGCCGTCACCGTGCCGCCCGTGGGCAGTGACAGGCACTGAACCGCGTAACCGGCGCGGGCACATCGACCATTCAGGGTTCGCTGCTCGCCAACGGTCAGGTGCTCATTCAAAACGCCAACGGCGTGCTCTTCGCCAGAACGCAGTGGTGAACGTCGGCGCGCTGCTGGCGACCACCAAGGCCATCAATCCGGACGCCTTCATGGCAGGCGGTCCGCTTCAACTCAGTTTCACCGGCAAGAATGCAAGCGTCGTCAACGACGGCTCAATCCAGGCGCAAGGTTTCGTCACGCTGGTCGGCGATCAGGTGCGCAACACCGGTTCCATCGATGCAGGCAAGAACGGTCAAGGTTGTGCTCGCCGCTGGCGACAGCGCGACGGTCGCGCTCGCCAATGGTCAGGGCGTGCAACTGACGCTGAACAAGGCGACCGCGGATGGGCTCGTCGAAAACAGCGACACGATCAAGGCGGACAACGGCTCGGTACTGCTGAAGTCGGCCGTCAACCTCGACGGCGTGATCCGCGCGGGCACGATAGTTGCCGATGCGGGCAACACCGGCGACGCAACGCTGACGATGCTCGCCAATGGCAGCATTCAGCTCAACGGCAATGTCACGACGACCAGCGGCAAGCTGAACATGAACCTGACCGCGGATAGAGCGGTAACCATAACGGCACGGTGACGGTTCAGGGTGCCAATACGAGCATGTTGAACATGTCGGGAACCTCCGTGGGAAATGGTAACGGGATCGTTATTGCAGGAAGTCTTGTTGCAAGCGGGAATTCGACTCTTCACCTGAGCGGTTCCGTGGTCGGCGATAATGGAATGGTGCTGCAAGGTGGCTGCCGTGTCAACGTTACAGACACGGCAGCCGTGACATTCGTCGGTGACGCTGATACCGGCCGCGGCGTCTACGGGGTTGCGCCGCAGGTTTCATTGACTAGTAAAGGCAATCTATCCATCCGTGGAACCTCGAACGGGGCAGAGGGCGTCATGCTTGGCGCCTGGATAACCGGCTTCAAGCCTGACGGTACTCCCGCCGGTGGTGTTCCTTCCAGCCTTACACCTAATTCTATAACCACGAACTCTATAACCACGAACATTTCGGGTGACGCTAAGCTGACTATCGATGGTCGATCAAAAAACGGAACAGGATATTCAGACACCACGACCTACAACCTTTCGGGCAATGCTCACCTTGACGTTTCAGGTTCTGGCGGTCAGGCAGGTGCGGTCTCGTGGTCGGCGATACAAACGAATGACGCCGCAACTCTGAACATTTCAGGTACCGGGTCGAATCATGCAGGAGTCGCGTTCTCATCTATCAATGCAACTGGCAACAGCCATGTTCACATTGAAGGTATATCGAATTCGAATGTCGGCGTGATCTCGTCCAAAACATGGAGGTGCCGAAACCGATCGCGTGTCAGGAAACAGCACCTTCGATGTGATCGGGAGATCCAACTCTGCGACCGGCGTTGTATTGGATCAGACGGTGCTACTCAGCGACTCCGGGTTATTTAACGTCAGCGGAGTTAGTGCAAATGGAGCCGGGCTGAGCCAGACTGGCACCGTCGACGTTTCGGGCAACGGCGCAGCAGTTATCTCTGGAACCTCGACAAACACTAACGGCGCCATCATCGACGGTAATGTGCGCTCGCGTGATAACGGGACGATTGACATTTCCGGCGTTTCGCAGAACGGCAACGGCACCGTCGTCGACGGCAACGTCACGGTCATCACCAACACCGACAACACGATCGACGGCGGTGGCGGCAACAATGGAGGCGGAGGCAACAACGGCAACGGCAGCGGTGGCAACACGAACAACAACGGCGACACTCCGGTCAATCCGGTGAAACCGTCGGGCGGTTCGAGTTCGTCGAATAGCGGCGCGATCGCAGCGGGCATCATCGGCGGCCTGGGCGTGACGGGCGGTTTGGGCTACGTGCTGTACGAGCCCGCGATGCACTGGTATCTCGATCAGGCGCAAGCGCTGACGCTGGAAGCCGGTGAAGCCGAGATCTGGGGTGGCGCGATGCTAGAAGACCTGAAGGTCGATCTGACGTCCAACTCCGCGGATGCCACGTTGAAGCTGCGCTCGGGCACGATGACGCGTCACATGCAATACCGTGACGGCGCCGATGGCGTGAAGCACTTCACCTACGAAGATCAGCAGAAGCAGGTGAAGGCGGATCTCTCGGTGAACGAGCAGACCAACGAGTACTTCTACACGGAAAGCGGCATGCAGAACGGCAAGCCGTACGTCGTGAAGACTCACGGCTGGCTGATGCACGGCGTAGCCAAGCCGGTAGCGTTAGCAGGCGGTGCTTACCCGGCAACGCCTGGCATGTAAGAAGCGAGTCACGCGGCGGGCAAGCCTGCCGCGACGGTCTCGAAAAACTAAGCCAAAAACGTAGAAAACCCGCAGCAGTTGAGCCCGGCCACGCGCCGGGCTTTTTCGTCCATCGAAACGGAGAAAGTCGCCTGAACGAGTTGTTTTAGAACTTGTTTTATTCGATCGATTACCTCGAGGACTTACTCTTCTCGCTTTCGGAAATTGCCTCTTTTGCAGCCGGCGACGATGCCTGCATCGATCGCCGTTTGCTCACATCTCCATCAGGATTGCGGTCATGAAATTCAGCATCAGTACCTTCGAATACCACTGCTATCGTCGCGAGAAGGAGGCCGCCGGGCGCGAGCTGCTCAAGCTGCTCGCGCGAATTGATCAGAATTTCGGTATCTTGAAGAATGTCGACGATTGGGCGCAATCTGGCGAAGCGCGCGTGATTCTCGACGATCATCTGCTCACTCGCATCGCGATCGCGATTACTACGCTGGTATGCGATCCGAGTTTTCGTTTCTCCGATGGCGGATTGAAAAAGGCGCGTCTCTATCAGCGCTGGCTCGCCGGCATTTTCGCGGCGAGTCCCTTCCGCAATGCCGATCACATTCTGCGTTCTTTCGGCGAAAAGGAAGACGCCAAGCATTCCGTCCAGCTGAAGCTCAAGGACTTCCCGAAGTTTCAGCTTTTCTACCTTCCGGAGTCGGAAGTCCGGCTCGATTGGGACGTCCTCTGGAATCACGATAAAGCCGCGACCGCCAGCATGGCATTGACGCTGCTTTCATCGTGCTTTCTCGGCACGTCGGCGGCGCACGCCAAACGCGAACGCTTGCTCGCGTGGTTGCCGGACAAGCTCGATCAGGTGGAAAGCATCGATCTACTGCCGGTCGGTGTGCTGCATTCCGCGTACATGCATTGCAGTTATGCGGACCTCGCGAGCAAGCACGACATCAAGAAGCCGATCAATGCGCTGATCCGCCGCAAGTACGATCAGCTCGGCATTTGCGATACGGCTTGCCGCGCGCAGCGTCCAGCGGTGGGCGAAAAGCCGGTTCTGCTGGTCGTGCTGGAATGGTTCTCCAAGAATCACTTGATTTACCGCACGCATTCGCAGACGATCGTCGCGATGCGCGACAAGTTTCACATCATCGGCATGGGCCTGGAATCGCGCGTCGACGATGCGGGACGCGAAGTCTTTCACGAGTTCATCCCGATGAAGGGTGACAACATGTGGGACGACGTGCGTCAGGTTCGCGATGTCAGCGAGACGCGCAATGCGCAGGCGCTCTATATGCCGAGCGTCGGCATGTTCCCGCAGACGGTGTTGCTCGCCTGCCTGCGCGTCGCGCCGCTTCAGTTGATGGCACTCGGACATCCGGCGACGTCGCATAGTCCCGTGATGGATTACGTCGTCGTCGAAGAAGATTACGTCGGCGACGAAGCCTGTTTCAGCGAAAAGCTGCTGAAACTGCCGTCCGACGGCATGCCCTATCGCGCGCCCGCATCGATGCTCGGACTCGATTTGCCCAAGCGCAAACGCAAGGCCGGCGACGCGGTGAAGATCGCGGTCGCGGGCCCGGCCGTCAAGCTGAATCCGGGCTTTTTGCAGACCTGCGCGGATATCGCGAAGGAAGCGGCGGTACCGGTCGAGTTTCACTTCCTGGTCGGACAGGCGACCGGCATCACGTTTCCGCAGGTGCGCAATCTCGTGCGCCGCCTGATGGGAGACAAGGGCATCGTCCACAAGCACCAGAACTATGCGAATTACATGAAGGTGATCGGCGCTTGCGACATGTTCCTGAACCCGTTCCCGTTCGGCAATACGAACGGCATCGTCGATACGGTGTGGGCGGGGCTCGTCGGCGTGTGCAAGACCGGCCGCGAAGTGCACGAGCACATCGACGAAGGCATNGCGCGGTGAACTGGCGCGCAAGCTCGCGGGCAAGAAGGCGATCGAAAAGCTCATCTTCAAGGGCCGTCCCGAGATTCTGGGCGAACGCATCGAGGCACTGTTGAAAGAAAAGGCCGAAGCCGCTCAGGTTTCCGCCACGGCATGAGGTGAGCAATGAACGAAACGAGTAAAGCCTGTCTGCGCCGCGCGCACGATCCTTCCTTCGTGCAGCACTATTTGAGCGGCGAAGGCATCGACGTCGGCGGCGCGCACGATCCGCTGACCGCGCATATGTCGGCGTTTCCGCTGCTGCGGCGCGTGGTGGTGTGGGGGCCGTCGCAAGGCATCGTGACCGGCATGGAAGGTTTGCAGGACGCATCGTTCGACTTCGTGCATGCGAGTCATGTGCTGGCCGAGCAGGACAATCCGCACGCTGGCCGAGCAGGACAATCCGCACAAGGCGCTCGCGCGCTGGCTCGATCTCTTGAAGCCGGGCGGCTACGTCATCCTCACCGTGCCCGACGAAGATCTGTACGGCAAGGGCGTCTGGCCGAGCCGCTTCAACCGCGCGCACAAGTTCAGTTTCACGATGCACAAGACCGGCGAACGCCTGCCGCGCTCGATGAACGTACTGGATCTGATCGTTTCGATGTCGCATGTGGCCGAGTGCGAACGCGTCACGCTCGTCCGCGAGAATTTCGACGACCGCCGCCGCGACGTCGATCAGACCGCGAACGGCCTCACCGAATGCGCGATCGAAATCGTCCTGCGCAAGCGCGACGTGCCGACCGCGCGCGATGCTTGATACCGCGTCGCGTGCGCGCAATGCCGCGCAAGCCGTGGCCGCGTGCAGGCAGGCGTTGCAGACGTATCCGTATCGCTTCGACGTCTATCACCGCGCGATGCTCGAAATGCTGCGCTGGGACGTCGCCGAGGAAGCGGACGCGTTTGGGACCAGTGCGTGGAGCGGCTGCCCAACGAGCATTCGCCGCAGTTGTATCGCGTGCTGCATGCGATCTCGCGCGGCAAGCTGCACGAAGGCTTCGCGATGCGCGAGACCTTCATGAGCAAGTTCGGCTGGAAACGGCGCACGACGACGCAACCGCCGCCGAGCGTGCCCGAGTGGAAGGGCGAATCGCTGAAGGGCAAGTCGATCGCCATCTGGAGCGAGTTCGGACTCGGCGACGAAATCTTCTTCATGCGGTTCGCGCGGATCTTCCGTCAGCAATGCGACGCGCGCAGCGTCGTGCTGGTGTGTCAGGCGCCGCTCGTCGAACTGTACGAAGCGAGCGGCGAGGCCGACCGCGTGGTGAACGTCGCGGATGCGGCGGCACTGACGGACGTCGACTTCTGGGTTTATCCGCACGCGATCCTGGCTCATCTGCCGTTCAATCTCGAAACGCTGCCGCAGACCGTGCCGTACTTGCGCGTGCCGCCGGCCGTGGCGTCGAAGCTACCGGCGGTCGATCGCAGCAGGCTCAAGGTCGGCATCGTGTTCAAGGGCAATCCGACGCACGAAAATGACCGGCATCGCTTGCTGCCGTCGCTGTCGGTGCTCGACGACCTGTTCCGGCTCGATGGCATTGAATATTTCAGTCTGCAAAAAGGCGCGGGCGCCGACGAAGCCGCGCAGTACGCGCAAATGAGCCGAAATTTCCACGACGTTGGCCCGCAACTGAACACGATGGCGAAAACCGCCGCAGCCATCGCGGCATTCGATCTCGTCATCACCGTGGACACTTCGGTCGCGCACGTCGCGGGCGCGATGGGCAAGCCCGTCTGGCTGATGCTGCCGTCCTGCGGCGACTGGCGCTGGCACTACACGCGCGAAGACAGTCCGTGGTATCCGTCGATGTGCCTGTTCCGCCGGCGCTTCAACGGCGACTGGTCGGAAGTCGTCGCGCGCATCGCCGGGCATCTGATGAGCGTGAAGTTCGAAAAGCAGGCAGCGGAAACGACGCACGGCTGACCGACCTCCAGCCGAAAACGACGAAGCGCGCGAAACGGTTCTGTCGTTCGCGCGCTTTCTGTTTTGGATGTCTTGCCGACGCGCGATAGTTTGCGCGCGGTTGGTCGCGATAACCACGCCAATCGACTGCGCGGAATCGATATTTTTCGATATCTGATCCTCATTCGCTTGTTTACAGTCAGCCGATCGCTGCTCCAGGAAGATTGCCATGCTCGACGTCATGCGGTGCGTCAGCGTCTTCGGAAGAGTCTTTCCAATGCGCGCGGCGGCGAATCCATCGAACGCCGATCGCGCAGCACGCTTCTCCATCCGGTATGCCTTCCTTCGAATCGATGCCCCAAGCGCACATTACGTGATGCGAAACAATAATTCGCGCATCCATCCGATGTATTCCCAGTCAGTGATTCTTCCCACGTTTTAAGACGTGTCCTACAATCGATTTCATGCTTTTATGCTAACATAAAAACAAATCGATGACTCAGCTCAAGCTCACACCGTCGTTGCCGATCGCAGGAAGTGGTGCTCAGGTGTTTCGCGTGTCGATGCATCGCCCGCGTGCGCGTGTCGCGGAGCGTTCATGAA
Source organism: Caballeronia sp. BR6202001590007 (assembly GCA_029439495.1). Lineage (GTDB taxonomy): Bacteria > Pseudomonadota > Gammaproteobacteria > Burkholderiales > Burkholderiaceae > Caballeronia. The sequence goes on along the minus strand of JAQFVI010000401.1, from coordinate 55,531 downwards.
CGCACATCCGCGCACCATCAGCGTCGTGCTGGCCGACGATCATCCGATCGTTCTTCTGGCCATCGCGGATCAATTCTCCAAGCTGCCCAGCTATTGCATCGCGGCGACCGTCAACTCGGGCGCGGAGCTTGCCCGAGCGGTCGAGAAAGAGTCGGTCGATCTGATCATCACCGATCTCGTGATGCAGGGCGACGAGAAGTCGAACTCGACGGTTTGCGACTCGTCAGCAAACTGCGCCGCTCGCATCCGGACATTCCGCTCGTGGTCGTCACGATGATGACCAGCGGCGGTATGTTCCACGAACTCGTGAAACTCGGCGTTGTCGCGATCGTCAGCAAGGAAGAGCCGCCGAGCGAACTCGTGCAGATCAGCGTGCGCGCTGTCGACGCGCGAAACGATCCTGTCGCCGAAGATCCAGATTCGGCTCGCGCGCGAAGGCTCGACGATGAAAGATCTCGGACGCGAACAGCTCTTGTCGCCGCGCGAACTCGAAGTGGTGCACCTCTTTGCGCAAGGACTGTCGGTGACGGAAAGGAAATCGCGCGCACGCTCAATCGTTCGGTGTCGACCGTCGCCACGCAGAAGCGCTCCGCGATGCGCAAGCTGCACGTCGAAAACCACGTCGATCTGGTCAAGTACGCGGCGAAAACCGGTCTCGCCTGATTCACCACGCGTGCACAGAAGCGAGCGCGGACGGCCTCAGCTCGCAAGGTCTTCGGCTTCCGCGATCCGGTAGCGGCCGCGATCGTTCAGCTTGACTTTGTAGAGCACGGCGTCCGCGCGCTTGAAATGCCTCGATGATCTTCTTCGCGAACGCGGCGCCCGCGCCTTCGGACATCACCGTCGCGACGATCGCGAATTCGTCGCCGCCGAGGCGCGCCGCGAGTTCGCCGCGCCGCAGCAGATCGTCGCCCGCGTTGTGGCCGTGCGAATCGTTGACGTGCTTGAAGCCGTCGAGGTCGACGTACATCACCATCGCTTTTTCGTGGCCGGTGCCGCTTGCCATCAGCCGCTCTGCGTGATCGGCGAAATAACAGTGGTTCGGCAGGCCCGTCAGCGAGTCGTGATGCGCCCAGTGCAGAATCCGCGCCTCGGTTTTACGCCGCTCCGTGACGTCCTCGATGATGATGACCACGCTGCCGTCCGGCACCGCGTTGCGGCTCAGTTCGAGCCGGTGGCCATCGGCGAGCGTGAGGTCGAGCGGCGCGTCGTTGTCGCGCAGCCAGGCGGCGCAACGCTCGATCAACTGCGCGCGCAGCGTATCGCCGAAATTCGCCAGTCCGACGAAGCCGATGAAATCCGGCAGCGACACGTTGAGCCGCAGCATGTCGACTGTCGCGCCGAACAGTTCCGCGGCCTTGCGGTTGGCGATCACCACCTTGCCTGCGGCGTCGATCGTGCACAGCCCGTGCGGCATATGCGCGAGCGCGGCATCGAAGCGCGCGGCGATTTCGGCGTGACCTTGTTCGGCGGTCATCAGCGCGACGAGGTTCTTGTAGTGGCGGCGCACGACGACGGTCATCGCGCCGAGATAGAGGAAAAGCGGCGCCATGATCGCGAGCACCGCGAGTACAGTGTCGCCGGACATCAGACAGGCCATCGCGCCGAGTCCGGCGGCGAAGCACGCGGTCAGTCCGAAAGGCGCGTAGAGGCGGGCGCACGGACCGGGATGCAGCGGCGCCTTCTTCGCGCGCGTCCGATACACGCCGACGATGCCGACCCACACGCCGAGCAGCAGCACGTCGGCGACGAGCCAGACCAGCGCCCAGACCGCGTGCAGACGTGCGAGCGTGACGGCGGCGACNGGACCGGCGAGCGATCCGAAGAAGGGGAGGGTCCGGCGGCGTCGTTACCACCGGTCATCGTGTTTACGGCAAGGAACGCCCAGGCTTTAATGCGTCGGCGATTCTGCGGGATCGATATGGCGGAACGCAGGTTTTGTGTTCGCGGATTATGCGGCACGAGCGCATTCTGACTTTCTGGTCGATCGGATTATTTCTTCGTCGGCGGATAGTATCGTCCGATCAGGATACACATAACCAAGGAGACAGGCGACATGACGGCGACATCGGACAAGACGTGCATCGCGGTGGCGGGCGCGGGTTACATCGGTCAGGCGCACATGGACGTCGCGCGCCGCAGCCCGACCTGCACGCTATCGGCGATCGTCGATCCCGCGCCGGGCGCCGCGGAGATCGCGGCGAAAGCGGGCGTTCCTCTTTATCGCTCGCTCGGCGAACTGCTCGAGCGCGACCGTCCCGACGGCATCGTGCTGGCGACGCCGAACCAAGTTGCACGTCGAGCACGCGCGCATCTGCATCGAAGCCGGCGTGCCGATGCTGCTCGAAAAGCCGATCGCGCCGACGGTCGCCGAAGCGCAGGCGCTCGTCGACGAGGTCGAGCACGCGGGCGCGAAGATGCTGATCGGTCATCACCGCGAGCACAGTCCGATCATGGTGCGCGTGAAACAGGTAATCGACGAGGGACGGCTCGGCAAGCTCGTCGTGGTGATGGGCAGCGCGGTGTTCTTCAAGCCCGACCAGTATTATGCGGATGCGCCTTGGCGCCGTGAGGTGGGCGTCGGCCCGATCCTGCTCAACATGATTCACGAAGTCCACAATCTGCGGATGATGTGCGGCGATATCGTCGCGGTGCAGGCATTCGCTTCGCACGCGACGCGCGGCTTTCCGGTCGAAGATACGGTCGCGATCAATCTGCGCTTCGCGAGCGGTGCGCTCGGCACCTTCATGCTGTCGGATACGGCCGCGTGTCCGTGCAGCTGGGAGCAGACCTCGCAGGAGAACAAGGCGTATTCGACCTATCCCGACGAGGATTGCTACGTGATCGCCGGCACCTTCGGCTCGCTGTCGGTTCCGACCATGCGCCTGAAGACCTACGCGAAGGCCGAGGATCGTTCGTGGTGGAAGCCTTCGAAGAAAGCGTCGTCACCCTGACGCGCGACGATCCGCTTGCGCGTCAGATGGAGCACTTCGGCCGCGTGGCGCGCGGGGAAGCCGAGCCTATTGTCAGCGCGCGCGACGGCCTTCAGAATCTGCGGATTACCGGGGCCATCGTTGCCGCCGCGCGCACGGGCACGATCGTCGAAACCGCTTAATTCAATCCACGCAAGGAAAAGTCATGGCAAAGATCCTGACGCTGCACGGCGTCAACCTCAACATGTTCGGCAAGCGCGATCCGAAGCAATACGGCACCGCGACGCTCGCGCAGATCGACGAGCAGCTTGCCGCGCTGGGCAAGGAACTGGGCGTGGAAGTGGAGTGCTATCAGACGAACATCGAAGGCGAGATGTGCTCGCGCATCCATCAGGCTTTCACGGAAGGCGTCGATGCCGTCGTCATCAACGCGGGCGCGTGGACGCATTACAGCTGCGCGATTCGCGATGCACTGGCGATCCTGAAGGCGCCGATCATCGAAGTGCATATGTCGCACGTCCATGCGCGCGAGGAATTCCGCCACAAGTCGGTGTTCGCGGAAATCGCGAAAGGACAGATTTCCGGCTTCGGCGTCGACAGCTACCTGCTGGGACTGCGCGCCGCCGTGGCGGCGATCGGGTAAATCCAGCCGCTGTGTGCTTCGGCGGCTGAGAAGCTTCAGGCGGTGCGGCTCAGATCCTTCTTGCCGAAAGTCGTTTCGCGGCTTCGCACCGGAACCGGCTTCGCTTCGCGGATTGTCGCGCCGCGGATGAACAGCACCGCACACATTGCCCACACAGCCATGATGATGGTCAAGTAATTCATTTTCTTCGTTCTGGTTCTGCTGATAAATCCTTGGCGCGACAAGGAAAATCAGGGTTTTCGCGCAGTTTTCGCAGACATCGACATGGTTTCAGGTCATACCAAAGCAGCGCCGCAGCAATCGCCCAACGTGCAACTGAAGCGAGGGCTATAAAGAAGAGCCGCCACATTCAGTTGATCACGCTGGGCGGGGCGATCGGCACCGGGTTCTTTCTCGGCGTCGCGCAGACGATCAAACTCGCCGGCCCGTCCGTGCTGCTCGGCTACGCCGTCGCCGGCTTGATGGTGTTCTTCATCATGCGGCAGCTCGGCGAGATGATCGTCGACGAGCCGGTCGCCGGTTCCTTCAGCCATTTCGCCGACAAATACTGGGGTCACGTGGCGGGCTTCATCGCCGGGTGGAATTACTGGGCGGTTTATATCCTCGTCAGCATGGCGGAGCTGTCGGCGGTCGGCATCTAAATGCAGTACTGGTGGCCGGGGCTGTCCGCGTGGGTCTCGGCGCTCGCGTGCTTCGCGCTCGTCAATGCGATCAAACCTGACGAGCGTGAAGTCCTACGTCGAATTCTGGTTTGCTATCGTCAAGGTCGCGGCCATCGTCGGGATGATTCTGTTCGGCGGCT
>JAQFVI010000401.1:0-51147 GCA_029439495.1 Caballeronia sp. BR6202001590007 | reverse complement strand
TTCTTTCCGTCGGGCGTCGGCGGGCTCGTCATGTCGATGGCGGTCATCATGTTCTCGTTCGGCGGGCTGGAACTCGTGGGCATCACGGCCGCGGAAGCCGAAGATCCGTCGCGCAGCATCCCGCGCGTGACCAATCAGGTGATCTACCGCATCCTGATTTTCTATGTCGGCCGGCGTGCTGCTGTCGCTTTATCCGTGGGACAAGGTCGCGAGCGGCGGCAGCCCGTTCGTGCTGATCTTTCGTGAGATGAACAGCACGCTCGTCGCCAACGTGCTCAACGCGATCGTGCTGACCGCTGCGCTTTCGGTCTACAACAGCGGCGTCTAAGCGAACCGAACAGCCGCATGCTCTACGGTCTCGCGCAACAGGGCAACGCGCCGCGCGCGCTCCTGAAGGTGAACGCGCGCGGCATTCCGCTCGCGGCGCTCGGCGTGTCCGCGCTCGCCACCGCGATCTGCGTGCTGATCAACTACGCCGTGCCCGGCCGCGCGCTCGAATTGCTGATGACGCTCGCCATGTCCGCGCTGATCGTCAACTGGGCGATGATCAGCATCATCCATCTGCGCTTTCGGCGGCAGAAGCGCGCGCACGGCGAAGAGACGCGTTTCGCGAGCCTCGGCTATCCGGTGACGAACTATCTGTGCCTCGCGTTCGTCGCGCTGATCGTCTGGGTGACCTACGAAACGCCGGGCCTGCGCCTGTCCACGATCCTCATCCCGGTGTGGCTGGCCGCGCTGGGAATCGGCTACTATCTCAAGACTCGGGCCGCGCGATAGATCGCTTGCGCCTGTCTCATGCGGATCTTCCGCGCGCCTTTCACGACGATTCCGACTTCCATACCATGTTCGAACATATCGATGCCTATCCCGGCGACCCGATCCTGTCGCTGAACGAAAACTTCCAGAAAGATCCGCGTACCAATAAGGTCAAAGGTCAATCTGAGCATCGGCATCTATTTTGACAACTAAGGCCGCCTGCCGGTAATGCAAGCCGTGCGCGACGCCGAAGTGTCGATCCTCAACGACCTCGGCCCGAAGCCCTATCTGCCGATGGCCGGTTTCGCGCACTATCGCGATGCCGTGCAGGCGCTGGTGTTCGGCAACGACAATCCGTCGCGCGCCGACGGCCGCATCGCGAGCGTGCAGACGCTCGGCAGATCGGGAGCGCTGAAGGTCGGCGCGGACTTCGTCAAGCGCTATTTTCAAAACTCGCAGGTGTAGGTGAGCGATCCGACGTGGGAAAACCATCGCTTCATCTTCGAACGCGCGGGCTTCGAGGTGAACACCTATCCGTACTACGACGAAGCGACCGACGGCCTGCTGTTCGACGCGATGCTCGAAGCCATCGGAAAGCTGCCTGCGAAGAACGTCGTGCTGCCTGCACGCGTGCTGCCATAACCCGACCGGTGTCGATCTCGGCGATGCGCAGTGGCTGAAGCTCATCGACGTGCTGCAACAGCGCGATCTGCTGCCCGTCGATATGGCGTATCAGGGCTTCGGCGCGGGACTCGAAGCCGATGCCTTCGCCGTGCGCGAATTCGGCCGGCGCGGCGTGCCTGCTTTCGTCGCCAATTCGTTCTCGAAGAACTTCTCGCTGTACGGCGAACGCTGCGGCGGCCTGCACGTCTCTGCGACGATGCTGCCGAAGCCGATCGCGTGCTCGGGTAACTGACGAGCGCGGTGCGCGCCAACTACAGCAATCCGCCGACGCACGGCGCGAAGATCGTCACGAAGGTGCTGAACACGCCGGAACTGAAGCAGGCGTGGGAAAGCGAACTCGCGTTGATGTGCCAACGCATCGCACGCATGCGCCAGGCGATCCACGATGGTCTGAAAGATCATGTGCGCGGCGAGATGCTCACGCGCTATGTGAAGTAGCGCGGCATGTTCACGTACACGGGTCTCGTCGCGGAGCAGGCCGACCGGCTCAAGGAAGAGTTCGGCGTGTATATCCTGCGTTCGGGCCGCATGTGCGTCGCGAGTCTGAACGACGGCAACGTGCAGATCGTTGCCGATGCGATCGGCAAGGTGCTCGCGAAGTAAGGCGTGCGTACCGTTTAGCTTTATTCCGCATCAAAGCACGGAACACGACAACACACGCTGCGCGGGCAATACGCCCGGTCCCGTGTCCACCTTCTCGCCGTGCGGCGGATTCGAGATGAGCCGCACGCTATTGTCGTCGTCGAAGGCGAGCACGTATTGCTCGCTGCTGCCGATCGGCTGCCAGTAAACGCGATACAGCTCGCCGTCCTTGTAGATGTGCAGCACGCCGTGCGTCAGCGTGCCGCCGTGCGTGAAGTTCACGCTCTCGCCTTCTCTTAGTCTGATCTGCGATCCCGTCGCGCTTTCGAGCATCCCGCACGGGCCGTCGGCGGCGTGCGCCGTCGCGGCGAAGGTCGAGATTGCCGTGAGCAGAGTAAAAATCAGGGGTTTTGCGAACATCGGATTGGCCCTCGAAAAGATCGTGATCGTCGTGACGGTCATATGATTTGACACTGCCATTCGTCGTCGCATGTGCTACTTTGGATGAAGCACTTTTCGTTCGTGGAGGCCGTCATGTCCGTGATCGCACCCGATGAAAAAGCCGATCTTCTCGCGATTCTCGCGCGGCGCCGGCTGGACACGAGCGACTTTCTCGTGCGCGAATGGGACACGTCCGACATCGTCGACAATGTCTATCCGCTGCAGGGCGTCGTGACGATCGTGCGGCAATCGACTGCGAAGGAGCGCGAATACCGCATCGGGCACGGCACGCACTGGACCACGATCTTCGAGCAGGATTTGAACAAAGGCGTGTTCGGCTGAAGCAGCGCGCGAATGCGCGCGACGCGGGCCGCGATCCGGCGCGCGTCTCTTTCTACGCACTTTCGCACGCGGAGCACGCGATGAAACCGACCGAATTCGCTTCGTGACCGAATTCGCTTCGTTCAAGGCGCATGTCGCGATGCTGCTGCGTGATCTGCCGTGCGGCACGACCGCCGATCTTACCGATGTGGCGGTTGCGTACTGGAACGGCAGTCAGGTGGTCGGTGCCTATCTGCGCGATAACGGCCGCATCGACGAGGAATTCGATTTCGACGAGAACGCGTGGGGCAACTGGCGCGAGGAATTCCTGCTCTGGTTCGATGCGCCGCGCTTTTCCGAACGCAGCGATCTGAAAGCGGCCTGCCTGTCCGCGCCGCCGTTCGCCGATGTGCGCGACGGTCGCTGGCCGCGCACGATTAAAGCCCGCTGTAAGCCTGCGGACGCCGCCTAAGACAGTTCGAAAGCCGTTTCTAATCGTCCGATGGACGGCACGCCACTTGCTCTTCTCCACGACACGACAGCGTACGAACCACGACCGCGCGACGGCCGTGTTCCGCCAATTATCGTCAGGGAGACTCAGGCATGGCTGGCAACGGAAGACTTCATCCGCTCACCTCGTTCACGGCCATCGTATTCATCGTCCTCGGCGCGGTGCTCGCGGCGGGCGGCGCGTACCTGATCACGCTGCAAGGCTCGTGGTACTCGCGATCGCGGGCGGTGCCATCGTCGTCACCGGGGTTGTTGCTGCTGATTCGCCGGCGCTCGGCGCTGATCCTGTTCGCGCTGATGCTGTTCGGGGCAGCACGATCTGGGCGGTCTTACGAGGTCAAATTCGATTTCTGGCAACTGATGCCGCGCCTGTGGATCTGGCTGCTGATTCCGTTCGTGCATCGCGGTGCGCTGTTCGGCCCGCCCGCCACCGCGCGCGGCGCGCGCATGCCGCTGGCGGCCGCCGTGATCATCGTGCTGGCGCTCGGCGCGGGCAATCCTCACGACCTTGCGGGACGTATCGACGTCGATGTCGCCGCCAATCCGAATCAGGCCGATACGAACGCCGGCAACGGCCGCGCGCCCGGCGACTGGACCGATTGGCGGTTCGCCGCTCACGCAGATCACGCCGGAGAATGCGCATCAACTGAAAGTGGCGTGGACCTTCCAGACCGGCGACAAGCCCGGCCCCGACGATCCGACCGAAACCACCGACGAAAACACTTCGCTGAAGGTCGGCGACACAATCTTTCTATGCACGCCGCATAGAAAGGTCATCGCGCTCGACGCGGCGACGGGCAAGGAGAAATGGCGCTTCGATCCGCAGATCCAGAGCGCGATCGGCTTCAAGCACTGGGAACATATGACTTGTCGCGGCGTCGCGTATTACGATCCGGCGCAGCATCAGGCGCCGGCTGCGGCGGCTGCGACCGACGCATCGGCACCGGCGTCGGACACGGCCGTTGCTTCGGATGCCGCTGCCGAAGCTCCCGCCGCCGCGACGCCCGCCCAAACCACCGCCGTCGCCGAATGCCCGCGCCGTCTGTTCTTGCCGACCGCCGATGCCCGTCTGATGGCGCTAGACGCCGATACCGGCAAGTCCTGTCCGAGCTTCGGCAAGGACGGCGCGATCGATCTGCGCGCGAACGTCGGACCGTTCACGCCCGGTGGCTATTACTCGACGTCGCCGCCGGCGGTGGCGGGGCATCTCGTGATCGTCGGCGGTCATGTGACGGATAACGAGTCGAACAACGAACCGTCCGGCGTGATCCGCGCGTTCGATGTCGACGACGGTTATCTCGTGTGGAACTGGGACCCGGGCAACCCCGATGCGACCGAACCGATCGCGGCGGGCATTGTCGCGCTCGATGCCGCGACCGGCAAGCTGCACTGGAACTATCAGTTCCGCACCAGACCTGTGGGATATGGATGTCGGCGGCCAGCCGACGCTCGTCGATCTTCAAACGGCGCAGGGCACGCAGCCCGCGCTGATCGCGTCGACGAAGCAGGGCAGCATCTACGTGCTCAATCGCGAGACCGGCCAGCCGATCGTGCCGATCTCCGAAGTGCCGGTGCCGCAAGGCGCAGCCAAGGGCGATCGCACTTCGCCGACGCAGGCGGTGTCCGCGCTCAACTTCAATCCGCCGCGTGTGAAGGAAGCGGACATGTGGGGCACGACGCCCTTCGATCAACTCTATTGCCGGATCAAGTTCAAGAGCCTGCACTATGACGGTCCGTTCACGCCGCCGTCAGAACAGGGCACGCTCGTGTTTCCCGGCAACTTCGGCGTGTTCGACTGGGGCGGCATCTCGGTCGATCCGGTGCGGCAGATTCTGATCGCCAATCCGGACTACATGGCCTTCACGTCGAAGCTGATTCCGCGTGAAAAGCTCGAAACGCAGGACGCCGAGAAAAAGGGCAGCGAGACGAGCGGCATCAAGCAGGCGCGCGGTACGCCGTTCGGCTTCGAGCTGAACGCGTTCCTGTCGCCGCTGGGCATTCCGTGTCAGGCACCGCCGGTTATATGGCGGGCGTCGATCTGCGTACGAACAAGATTGTCTGGAAGCACAAGAATGGCACGATCATCGACAGCGCGCCGCTGCCGATTCCGATGCCGCTCGGCGTGCCGAGCCTCGGCGGAACGATGGTAACGGCGGGCGGCGTCGCGTTCCTGACGGGCACGCTCGATCAATACGTGCGCGCCTACGACGTGCGCGACGGCCGCAAGCTATGGGAAGCGCGGCTGCCCGCGGGCGGCAAGCAGTACATCCTCGTGACGGCGGGCGGACACGGCTCGCTCGGCACGAAATCGGGAGACTACGTGATCGCCTACACGCTTCAATGAACGCGCGGGCGGGCGACGGTTCGATCGAACTCAGCTTGCCCGGCGATACGACTCGGCCATCAGCGCGCTGACTTCGGCGCGCGTGGCGAGGGCATGACGAAAGGCGGCGCGGACGGCGGAAAACAGGGACACGACGAACGAACTGGATGCGACGACGATGACGGCCATGGTGAAAATCCTCAACTGAATCATGTGACTTGGTTAACTACATAGATAATAGCTCTAGATTACCACGCGATGATGCGGCGCAACAAGTCGTCAAATTGCGCGATGTCTCGAAAACGCGGAATAGGGCGCGGTTCGTGGGCGTTTAGAGCAGAACGGGGAGGACGGCGGGTTCGGGACGCCGGTGAAAGCGATGCGTATCGTGCAGGATTCCGTGCTCCGCGGGCCGGAGCGAGGAGATGTCCATGAAGACGGCAATTTCCCGGTGCGCGACGGCGCTGTGTCTGGCGGCCACCGCCGTCGCTGCGGCGATCATCGTCGGGTGCAGCGGCGGAGGCGGCGGTTCGAATTCCGATAGCGCGGCATCGAATCCGGGTTCGGGTGCGGGTGCGGGTGCGGGCGGCGCATCGGGCGGCTCGACGGTCAACGCGATGGACGTCGTCACCTATCACAACGACATCGCCCGCCACCGGCCAGCAGCTGGCCGAAACCGTGCTCACGCCCGCTAACGTCAATTCGACGTCGTTCGGCAAGCTGTCGACGTGGTCAGTCGATGGCCCGGTCGATGCCCAGCCGTTGTTCCTCGCAAACGTTTCCATATCCGGCGCGACGCACAACGTCGTCTATGTCGCGATCGAAAACGCGAGCGTCTACGCGTTCGACGCGGACACTGGCGTGACGCTCTGGAGAGTGTCCACGCTCAAAAGCGGCGAATCGCCGAGCGACGACCATGGTTGCGGCCAGATCACGCCGACCATCGGCGTGACGGCGACACCGGTCATCGATCGCGGACGCGGGCCGAACGGCGCAATGTATGTGGTCGGCATGTCGAAGGACGCGGCAGGCGCGTATCGCCAGCGCATCCACGCGCTCGACATCGCCACCGGTGTCGAACTGTTCGGCGGGCCGACGGAAATTTCGGCGTTGTATCCCGGAACCGGCGCGGGCAGTCAGAACGGGCACGTCGTCTTCGATCCGGGGCAGTATGCGGAGCGCGCGTCAACGGCGTGGTCTATACCGCGTGAACCTCACATTGCGACATCATGCCGTACACTGGCTGGGTGATCGGCTACGACGCCGCCTCGCTGCAGCAGGCGAGCGTGCTGAATCTGACGCCGAACGGCCAGATGGGCGCGATCTGAATGAGCGGCGCGGGTCTCGCCTCGGACGGCACGTCGATCTATTTCCTCGACGCGAACGGCACCTTCGATGCGACGCTCGACGGCAACGGCATGCCGATCCACGGGGACTTCGGCAACGGCTTCCTCAAGCTCGGCACCGCGCCGTCGCTGGCGGTCACCGATTACTTCCAGCCGTCGAACACCGTGCAGCAATCGGCGGCCGACGAGGATCTTGGTTCGGGCAGCGCGCTCGTCCTGCCCGACCTGAAGAACGCGAGCGGTACCGTGCGGCATCTCGCGCTCGGCGCGAGCAAGAATTCGGTGATCTACGTCGTCAATTGCGACAACATAGGCAAGTTCGATTCGAACGCGGACCACATCTATCAGGAGATCGTCGGGCAGATTCGCGGCCCGATGTTCGCGATGCCCGCGTACTTCAACGGCACGGTGTACTTCGGCTCGATCGGCGACAGCATCAAGGCGTTCATGATTACGAATGCCGCGTTGTCCGGAACGCCTGTCAGTCAGACCGCGAACACGTTCGGATCGCCGGGCGCGACGCCGAGCGTATCGGCCAACGGCGCGAGCAGCGGCATCGTCTGGGCGGTGGAAAACGGCACGATCGCGGTGCTGCACGCCTACGACGCGGCCAATCTCGGGCGCAAGCTTTACAACAGCAATCAGGCCGGCGGACGCGACCAGTTCGGACAAGGCAACAAGTTCATCGCGCCGACGATCGCGAACGGCAAGGTGTATGTCGGCACGCGCAACGGCATCGGCGTCTTCGGGCAGATCGCGCATTGAGCGTAAGCGGGCAGCGCACGCTTCAGCGTGGATGAGCGGCGACGAAGCGCTTCACGTCCGCTTAGGCGGGCTTCGGCGTCGTGCCATCGTTGAGCATAACGCCGTAGGGGCCTTCGCCGCTGGGCGGATCGTCGTAGAGTTCGTAGACCTGCAGCGACGCGATGGCGTATTGCTGCGCGATCGCCAGCATGCCGCCGAGCATCATGTCGGCGAGATACCCGCCCGCCTGCGCCACGGTGCCCGGATAATCCGGACGCACGCCGATCTCCGTGAGCCAGACCGGCTTGCCGAACGAGGCGAGCGTGCCGATCACGTTGTACCAGCCGGTTCCGCCGCACGCGTGCATGATATCGCCTTGCTCCGAATACCAGTGCCACGCGGTGATGTCCCACACGACCGGCGGATGACCGCCGCTGCCGTCGGGTTGCGTGCCGTTGGCGAGCCATCGAACGCGTAATGCATCTACGTATTCCCGCCGATGACGATCTTCCCGACCGGATCCACCGATTTGATGCCCGCGATCATGTCGCGAATCACGCCGCGCGCAATCTGGAACCTGCGATTGTCGAAATCGGTGCTGCGCACGCCGTCGACCCAGTTGGTGAGGCATTGCGCGGCGAGTTCGTTGGTGACTTCGTAAAACGGATAGCGCTGCACGAGCACGATCTGGCGCGCGAGCGCGTAAGCCGCGTCTTAGGCGCTCGCTTCGTCGTCGAACGCGACGTCCATCAGGATGACCGGATACACAGTGATGCCGCCCGCCGCCATCGTCCGGGCGACTTCGGCGAGATGGATCGCGGTCGCCTGACTGAACACTTCGTTGCGATACAGCTTGATGCCGAGATCCTGAAGCTGCGCGCTTTGAAGTTCCGGACTCGAAACCGCTTAGACGCCGCCGTGCGAATTGTGGCCGTTGATGCCATAGAGGATGTTGGTGGCGGACGGGTCGATGCCGGTGCCGCCGCCGCATCCGACGAGCAACAGCGCGAGCAGGGCCAAAGCGACGAACGATTTCAGCGAAATCGAGAAGTGAATAATGCGGGCGATATTCATGATCGACGAAATTAACGTTAAAGCGTTAATCCCCGTCGTGAAATCGATAATCGAAAACGATTCGACTCAATGCGCGTTTTTTCGATGGGTGCGCATGGGCGTTCCTCGGAGTGCGGCGTGGAGACGCTTCCGATCAGGCTGGGCTTTCGATTGAATGGCGCGCTCAGGAATATAGGCGTTCGCGCGAGCGTTAATCAAGGTGGATCGCGTCGATCGACAAACTGGCAATCCGGGCGATTATCTGTGTTGAAAATCGCGTCAATTCGATAATCGCGTGGATCGTTGCGCGAACCTCGAGGGCATGGAAGTCGCCCGGCCGCCACGAATTCACGCTATATTTCATAATATATAGTGAAAGCGCTAGTCACTACCTACCTGCCATGCTGACACACGACCTTTCGATCGACCACGACCCTGCGGACACCGTCGCATCCGCCGACGGTGCTTACGCCGCGACCATCTTCACGGTAAACGCCGCGCGCGATCAGGCGCGCGCGCCGAAGCGATTCGCGATCTCGTGGATGCGCATCGCCGTCTGCACAGCAGCGTGTTGCGCTTCGTGTCGTCGTTCGGCACCGACGTCGCCGCGCTGCGCGATGCCGCGCTTGCGCTCGAGCGTCTGGATACGCGGCTCGTCGGGCTGTGCGTCGAGCATGTGCTGCATGCGGCGACCTCGGTCGCGGCGCGCGGCTGACTTCGCCTGCTGCGCGCGCTTTGTCCAAAAGCGTCAAATGCACATCGATTAGCGGACATTGCGATGCCAGATGACCGTAAATCGACATGCACCCGTGGTAAGCTCTCGATTCACTTCGCTGGGAGTAGCCGGCTTTCCGTTCGGTGCGGAAAGCGCCCATGTCAGTCAACACACTCGTCCGCGCGACCATGGCATGGGCAGCCGTCAAAGGTTGGCAAGACCATCGACAGAACGCGCCGAAGGTCGGGGGCGCGGGCTGTCGTGTGTTATTGCTCGACCAGAGCGCTACAACTCTAATGAATCTCGCCTCCACCATTTTTCTCGCCTTCGCCATGTCGACGGACGCCTTCGCCGCTGCCGTCGGAAAGGGCGCCAGCCTGCATAAGCCGCGCATCGCGGAAGCGCTCAAGACCGGTCTCATCTTCGGCGTTATCGAGGCGATCACGCCGCTGGTCGGCTGGGCGCTCGGCAAGGCGGCCGCGCAACACGTCACCCCGTGGGACCACTGGATCGCATTCGGTCTGTTGTTCGTGCTCGGTGCGCGGATGATCCGCGAAGGCTTCGGCAGCAGCGAACACGAAGCGCAAAAGCCCGACTCGCATTCGTTCTGGGTGCTCGCGGTCACCGGCTTCGCTACCAGTATCGATGCGATGGCGGTCGGCGCGGGCTTGGCGTTCATCGATGTCGATATCTTCTCGACGGCCGCGAGCATCGGCTTCGCGACCATGCTGATGGTGACCATCGGCGTGATGGTCGGCCGCGTCGTCGGCGCGACCATCGGCAAGCGCGCGGAAATCGCGGGCGGCCTCATTCTGATCGGCGTCGGCAGCGTGATCCTCGCCGAGTATCTCGGCTATCTGGGCTGAACGTCGCTCGCCGCCCGCGCGACGTGAAGATCGCGAGCGCCGCCGTGACGATGAAAAGCGCAGGCACGTCGCCGAGCAGATGCCCCAGATGACGCGAGCCGTCGGCATCGACCTGGAACGACTGCGCCGTCATGATCGCGCCGTGCACGATGCTCGACCACACCGCGAACCAGATCAGGCTCAGATGCCGCAGCGGATCGTGCGACGCGATCAGCAGAAACACGCCGAGCGTCGCGTAGAGCCCGACGATCATCAGCGGATAGTCCGAATGCCCGTGATGCCAGGCCCAGCCGGACGGCCAGAGCAGCATCAGCGGCCAGATCGCGAACAGCGCGATTAGCCCGACGGCGACGAGCACGCCACGTTAGAATAGCCAGTTGGAGAAGGTCATCCATGACGCGCTCCTTTCGATCGATCGATTGCTTCTACGATAGGACGCGGCATCGCCGATACGCACATAAAAAGTCGTAAGCACTGAAAATAGCCGAAAACAAAATAACAAAAACTGGCTTCTCGTCGATACGATTGCGCAATCCACTGCCTTTCCCGATCAATGCGATAACGGAGCACGCATGCCTCGTCCGATTTCCGCGCGCATCCATCCGGATGCCATCCGCCACAATCTCGCTTTCGTGAAACGCACCGCGCCGCACAGCAGCGCGTGGAGCGTCGTCAAGGCGAACGCGTACGGACACGGCATCGAGCGCATCTATCCGGCGGTCGCTGATGGCGACGGCATCGCGCTGCTCGATCTCGACGAAGCCGTGCGCGTGCGCGAACTCGGCTGGCCCCGGCCCATTCTGCTGCTCGAAGGCATCTTCGATGCGCGCGACGTCGAGACCGCGGATCGCCACCGGCTGACGGTGACCGTGCATGGCGACGAGCAACTCGACTGGCTCGCGGCGGCGCGCGTGAGCCAGCCGATCGATATTCAGCTGAAGATGAATTCCGGCATGAACCGCCTGGGCTTTCGGCCCGGGGACTACGAGTGCGCATGGCGGCGCGCGTCGGAGACTGCGTCGATCGGTGCGATCGGTCTGATGACGCATTTCGCGAACGCCGACGATAGCGCGATCGACTGGCAGATCGACGCATTCGATGCCGCGACGAAACATCTGCCCGGCACGCGCTCACTGTCGAATTCGGCGGCGGTGCTGTGGCATCCGCGCGCGCATCGCGACTGGGTGCGACCGGGGACGATCCTGTACGGCGCCTCGCCGACCGGCCGCGCGCGCGATATCGCCGGCCTGCCGCTGCGCGCGGCGATGACGCTTGAAAGCCGCATCATCGGCGTGCAGACGCTCGCGGCGGGCGAAACCGTCGGCTACGGCTGCAGCTTCGTCGCCGACCGGACGATGCGGATCGGCGTGGTCGCGTGCGGTTATGCGGACGGTTATCCGCGGCACGCCCCGGCGGGCACGCCCGTGCTCGTCGACGGCGTGCGCACGCGCATCGTCGGCCGCGTGTCGATGGACATGCTGACGGTCGATCTGACGCCGTGCGCGGCGGCGGGCATCGGCGCGCCGGTGGAACTGTGGGGCGAACGGATTCGCGTCGACGAAGTGGCGGAGCCGTCCGGCACCATCGGTTATGAACTGATGTGCGCACTCGCGCGGCGCGTGCCGGTGAGGGTCGATGTGCCTCCCGTCGTTCAAGCGGAGACGGCCGCGTGCTGAGCGCATCGCCGCACAAAGAAAGGAGCCCGCCGGCGGACACGCCGTGCGGGCTCGATGATCTCGACGGTCTGTTCTTCTTATCGGTCGCGCGCTTTCATCATCTCGTCGGCGTACTCGTAGGCGGCCGCCGCGAGGCTCGGACGGCTCGCGGCCATCGTGCGCCTGCGTGCCGCGCGAGGATGCCCTGCGGCGCCGCCGCCGCAAAGTAATCGCGCAGCGTAATGTCTCCTTGGTCTGTCGTGTTGTCGTGATATTCGGCTCCGCTCACATGCTGCCGGACGGGAAACATGAAACCGCCACTTCCTGACATCGGGTTCTCCAGATTGGCCAGCCACTCGGCGTGCGAATTTTTACAGACAAATAAAAATGACCGAAGCCCCGCAACACCCAGAAATTCGTGCTTTGTGCGGCCTGTCCCACCGAGCGGCGGTACGGCACCCGGCTTGCGCCGGCGCAGCATCGGAAATCTTCTACAGGCTCCGCGACCAGCGCGGCTCCGACGCGCTCGGCGGCACCGAGGGCCGCGCGTAACCGGCGGGCGTGCGTTGCAGTTGCGCGGCCGGGCGCACGGCATCGAGTTCGCCGAAACCGGAGGNTGCGTCCGAGCCCGCGCAGCCAGTGNNNCCGCCGACACGCCGAACGCCATCAGAAAGCCGCTCGCCATGTCGAGCATCTGCATCGGCAGGGGGGGCGCGGGCGGGTGTCGCCGAAGGTTTCGGCTTCCGCATCGTTAAAGCTCATCGCGGTCTGCACGAGCGAGTCGAAGCCGCGTCGCGACGACCACGGTCCTTCGGTGCCGTAAGCGGTCAGCGACGCGTACACGATGCCCGGCCGCCGCTTCGCGATGTCCTCCGCGGCTCGAAGCCGAGCGCCGTGAGACCGCCCAGCCGGTAACCCTGCGAAAACACATGCGCATCATCGATCAGATGCCACAGCGTGTCACGATCGGCGTCGGCGCGCAGGTCGAGGTGCGCGGATCGCTTGCCGCGGCTCGTGTCCGCGATTGCCGGAATATTCGGCAGATGCGGCGAATTCACGAGCATCACGTCCGCGCCGAATGCAGCGAGCGCGCGGCGGCCGACCGGTCCAGCGAGGATGCGCGTGAAGTCGAGCACGCGCATGCCGTCGAGCGGACATGTATCGGCGGCGAGCGGTGGCAAGGCGAGGGGCGGCGCGGCGTCCGAAGCGCCGATGCGCGTAATCGTCATCAGCGGCTGCGCGGCGATCGCGCGGCCTTGCGGCGTCGCATCCCATTGCGCGAAGCTGCGCAGCATCGTGACGACGAGGCCGCGTTCGGTGCAGGCGTTCTCGAAATCGGCGGCGTGCCAGTCGAGCAGCGCGCGTTCGGCATCGGCGCGCGTCGCGGTGCTCGGATCGAGGCCCGCCCATTCTTGCGCCGATTCGCGAAGCGCGCTCGGCCCGTTGTAGGCCGCGCGCGCCGCGTGGCCGAGCAAGTCGACGAGCAGGGTCATGCTGTCGGCGGAATCACGGTTGTCGTCGACCACCAGCACGTCGAGCTGGCGGTTCGCGGCTTCGTGCGGCGTCGTGGGCAGCGCGATGCCCTGAGTCGGCGGCTGCGCGAGCGGCAGCCAGAGCGTGAACGTGCTGCCCTTGCCTTCGCCGCTGCTTTTCGCCTCGACATGGCCGCCGTGCAGTTCGGCGATCGCCCGCACCAGCGTCAACCCGATGCCAAGCCCGCCTTCGTCGAGATGCGCGCCCGGCGGATGTTCCTGCACGAACAGGTCGAAGACGATGGCGAGCGCATCGGCGGAAATGCCGCGTCCGCGATCGATCACGCGCAGCATGACCGAACCGCCGCGCGGGCCGATTTCGAGCGTGATGGTCGACAAAGGCGGGCTGAACTTCGATGCGTTGTTGAGCAGATTGTTAAGCGCCTGCACGAGCCGCGTCGAATCGCCGTTGACGAACAGGCGCTGGCCGCTGTCGCGCACGACCATGCGCTGCGCGCGCTCATCGAAGAGCGGCTGGCTCGCCTCGATGCTCAGATGCACGATGTCCGCGATATCGACGATATCCGTGCTCAGGCGAATCTTGCCGGAACTGACGCGGCTGGCTTCGAGCAGATCGTCGACGAGCTTGGTCAGATGCGCGAGCTGCCGGTCGACGATCTGACGGCTGCGGATGACTTCGGCATCGTCGGACGCCTTCAGCTTGAGGATGCTGACCGCATTGCGGATCGGCGCGAGCGGATTGCGCAACTCGTGGCCGAGCAGCGCGAGAAACTCGTTCATGTGCCGGCTCGATGCTTCGAGTTCTTCCAGGCGTCGCCGTGCCGTCATGTCGCGCGTGATCTTGACGTAGCCGTGCTCGCGTCCGCCGTTCTTCGGCAGCGCGCTCAGGATGGCGTGCGCCCAGAATTCCGAGCCGTCCTTGCGCACGTGCCAGTCTTCGTGTTCGACGCGTCCGCATTCCGAGGCGAGTCGCAGGTCGTCGGTCGGGCGGTCGCGGCCGAGTTCGTCCGAGGTGTAGAAAAGCGCGAAGTGGTGGCCGATGGCTTCTTCGGCCAGCCGTACAAGGCGCGCACACCGTCGTTCCACGAGCGCACGATGCCGTTGTGATCGAGCATGCAAATCGCGTAGTCGCTGACCAAATTGATCAGCAAGCGCAGGCGTTCGTCGGCCTCGGTCGCGCGGCGGCGATCCGTGATGTCGCGCACGAAGCACGCGAACTGCCGCTGGCCGTCGAACCAGACTTCGCTGATCGACATCTCGCCGGCGAACTCGCTGCCGTAGCGGATCTCGCGGCCGAGCACCTCCGACCATAGCGCGGCGACCGAATCGGCGGTCATCGCGTCGGGGCCGACGAGTTCGTAGCTTGCCTGCGGCAGCGGGGCATCCGCGCGTTCGCGGTGCAGCAGTTCGCGCGCGGCCGCGTCACCGATGTCGCGTACATCGACCATCGAGATGCCTTTTGCACCGATCGGCATGCCGTAGACGCCGTAGGTCAGCAGCGCGTCTTTCAGCCGGACGTCGTTCTGCATGAAGTACGTCGGACGCAGCACCGTTGCGGGCAGATCGAGCCGTTTGATCATCCGTTCGGCCGTGCGCTTGCTGGAAAAGTGCGGCACGTCCACGTACTCCTCGCCCTTGAACACCGACAAATAGACGATGCCCTTCGCGCCCGACTCGCGTGCGATCGACAAGGCCTGCAATGCCTGCGTGAATTCGTCGGCGGCGTTGGGCGCGAGCAGGAAAAGGGTGCTGGCTTGTTCCATCGCGCTGCGCAGCGCGTCGAGATCCGTGAGATCGCCCTGTACCGCGCGCACGCCGTCGGGAAAGCGCGCCTTGTCGGGCGAGCGCGTCAGTGCGTGAATGTCGGCGCCGCTGCCGGCGAGATGCTGGAGGACTTGGGTACCGACCACGCCGGTGCTGCCTGTCACGAGAATGCTCATGTTCGACTCCTATCGAGTAAGTGAAACCAGAAAGTGAGGCCGGAATCGGCCTGGCACTGCTACGATAGTCGTTCCGAATCTTCATCGAAAGACATAGAAACGAGACGCCTTGTCTCACCGACGGAACGATCGATAATTCATGGATCTCACCGCACTCGCGGATTTCAACGCCGTCGCGTCGTACGGCGGTTTCGGCCCGGCGTCGCGCATGTGGTACTGGCGCGTGTCGTGACGCGCTTTTCGCGGGCGTACCGCAGGTCGAACTGGAAGTCGTCGCGGAGGACCGTTTCGTCGATCCGGTGCAGGACGGCTACGACCTCGTGATCCGCGTGAATCCCGGCCGCGACGAATTGCTGATGGGTCGATGCATCGCCACCGACTGTCGATCGGCGATCACGATGCCGAAGACGCGCCGCCCGATGCGCCGATTCCGCTTCCCGCCGTCGTCCTCGCGCGCGGACGACGCGACCTGGCGCGTCGAGCCGCCGGAAGGCGGCGAACGCGTGTTCGCGCCGCAGCCGGTGCTGCGCCTGTCGTCGCTGATGATGGTGCGCGAGGCCGTGCTCGACGGCGCGGCGGCGAGCCTGCTGCCGGGTCTGCTCGTCGAACCCGATATCGCTGCGGGACGGCTCGCGTCGCTCGGTGTCGAAGCGGGCGCGCCGGTGGAAATCTGGGCGCTCTACAGTTCGCGTCGCCTGCTGAGCGCGAAAGTGCGCGCCTTTCTCGACATGCTCGGCGGCGCCGCGCCCGCGTGACTCACACGCCGCCTTCGACCGATCCGCCCGTTTGCGGACGATCGGGCGCGACGTTCATCAAGTGCATCGTCTGCTCGGCGATATCGACGAACGGCGGTCTTGTCACCGCGCCGCCGAAATGCGATCCGCGCAATGGCCGGTCAATCGACACCGCGATGACCACGCGCGGCGTCTTCGCCGGCACGATTCCGACGAAGGACGCACGGTACTGATGATGGTCGTAGCCTTTGGGCGCCCCATTTGTACGCGGTGCCGGTCTTGCCGCGACGCTGTAGCCGGGCGGGCACCGCCGCTTGCGGCGCGGTGCCACCTTTCGCGACGACGCTCTGCATCATCGTGCGGACTTCGCGCGCGACGCGTGCCGAAAACACGCGGCGTCCGGCGGGCGCGCCGAGCGATGCATCGCGCGCGGATGGTCGCGGGCACGAGGCGTTCGTCGTTCGCGAAGTTCGTGTAGGCCTGCGCGAGCTGCAGCAACGACGCCGACAGCCCGTAGCCGTAGGACATCGTCGCTTGTTCGATGCGCCGTCAGCGCGCATAAGGCCGCACGCTGCCCGCCGATGCGGCCCGGCGGGCCCGCGCGCGGCGCGCGGCGCGCGTCCGAGGCCAAGCGCGGAAATTGCGATACATATATTATATATATGTATCGCGCGGGAATCAGGAGCGCAATCTTGGTCGTGCCGACATTGCTCGATTTCTGGATCACCCCGGCCGTGGTCAGGGTTCCGAAGTCCTTGTCGTCGTCGATGACGCGGCCGTCCAGATGCAGCGTGCCGCCGCCGGTCGGCACGACGGTATCGGGCGTGATGCGCCGCTGCTGCAACGCGAGCGCGATCGTCAACGGTTTCATCACCGAACCGGGTTCGAAGACGTCGCCGACCGCGCGATTGCGCACCTGCATGCCGCTGCGCGAGGCGCGCCACAAATTCGGATCGTAGCTCGGCCAGTTGGTCATCGCAAGGATTTTGCCGGTGTGCGCATCGAGGACGATGGCCGAACCGGAACGCGCGTCGGTCCTCTGCACGGCGTCCTTCAGCGCCTTGAACGCGGCGAACTGGATCGGCCGGTCGATGGAAAGCGTCAGATCGCCGCCGTTCTTCGGCGGTGTCATGTCGAGGGTGTCGATGACCTGGCCGCGCGCATTGCGCAGCACGCGCCGATGTCCGTCGGTGCCGCGCAGTCCGCTGTCGGCGAGAGTTCCAGTCCTTTCTGACCGCTGCCGTCGACGCCGGTGAGTCCCGTGATCTGCGCGGCGATCTCGCCTTCGGGATAGAAGCGCCTGAAGTCGTCCTGCGCGAACAGGCTCGGCACGTCGAGCCGCATCGCGCGTTCGGCAACATCGACCGGAACATCGCGCTTCAGGTAAGCAAAACCGCGTTTTGCCGCGTAAATGCGTGCAATGTCTGCGGGATCCACATCGAGTAAGTGGGCCAGCGTATCCGTCTGCTGGCGGGAAATCGGCTCGTCGATGCCGGATGCGTCGATGCACAGCGAGCGGACAGGCGTGCTGACGGCGAGCGGCCGGCCGTCGCGATCGAGGATGCGTCCGCGCGTCGCGTGCATCGGCAGATCGCGCACCTGACGGATCTCGCCATGCCGACGATAGAAGCCGTCGTCGACGCCCTGGACTCAGAACGCCCGAGCGGTCAGTGCGACGAAAACCCCTGCGAACATGCCGCTGACGACGCGCGATCGCCAGCGCGGCGGCAAGCCGCTCTATTACTCGAAGGACGGCGACAGCACCGAGCCGTCGTTCCTGCGCTATCCGGTTGCGTTCACGCGCGTGTCGTCGGAGTTCTCGCTGAACCGGCTCGACCCGGTTCGAGTTCGGACTTCATCGTCGAGACGAGCAGGCCGTTCAGACGCCATGCGGCCGCGCTCATCGCGAACAGATAAAACGGGATTTGCAGCAGCGTGAGCCACAAGGTCGGCTCGCCCGCGCGGATCGCGCCGATGCAGCACGGTCCGAGCGATAGGGGGATCATCACCGCCACCAGACGCGGCGCGCCGAAGTTGCGAAAGCAGATGCCGCCGACCATCGCCGCCGACAGGAACGATAGCGTCGCCGACACCCAGTCGCCGACAGTACGCTGAAGAGCGCGCCATAGTCGGCCGTGGCGCCCCATAGCGGCGCGAGCAATAGTAGGTCGGTCAGCGTTGACTTGCCCTCGCGCGCCCGGCGCCGCGCGATCACCAGCACGACGAGCCGCGCGAGACAGACAGCGATCTCGAGCGCTAGCCAGATGTGAAAGGCGAGCGTCGGATGACGCCGCGCCAGCACCCACGCGACGAGCACGGTATTGAGCACGCCGCCCGCGAAGATCGGCAGCGTGCCGAACAGGCTGCCGGCGAGCGCGATGCGGATCGGGCGGGGAATGTCCGCACCCGCGTGCACCAACCAGTTCGCCAGACGCCCGCGCGGAAGAGTGAATACCTCGGTCTGGTGATTCATGTATCGATGAAAGCGGCGGTCTGGCAAAGTCTACAGCTTGCCTATCAGCATGCGCGCCGAAAACTTGAGCGCGCCGCCGCCGGTCCGTCGTCCGTGCCCGGCGGACACCTCGCGTATACCCCGTCCGATCGTCGGTTGACAGTCTTGCATAGCGTCAACTGCGCTAAATGCACATTGGATGCAGTGAACATTTGCGGCGCGTTTCTTCGACGCGTGTCACCCGCCATCCATACAAAACGATCCGAAGCAGATCCCAGGAGACATCGATGGAGACGCGTTCGCGCTGGACTCTCGTAAGCCTGTTGTTCGTCGGCGGGGCGATCAGTTATCTCGATCGCGCGGCCCTGTTGATCACCGCTCCACTGATCTTGAAGGAACTCAATCTCGATCCCGTGCAGCCCGGCATCGTGTTTTCGAGCTTCTTCGTCGGCTATGCGCTGTTCTGCTTTGTCGGCAGCTATTCGTCGGACCGCTGGGCTGTCTGTCTCGATGCTCGTCTGGTCGCTGTTCTGCGGCCTGATGGCGGCGACGGTCGGCATCGTCAGCCTGCTCGTCGTGCGCATGATCTTCGGCATGGGCGAGGGGCCGTTTTGCGCGAGCATCAACAAGCTCGTCTCCAACTGGTATCCGCGCGACCGGCAGGCAAGCGCGCTCGGCATCGCGAACTCCGGACAGTCGGTCGGCGCGGCGATCGCCGCGCCGGTGGTCGGTTTTCTCGCGCTGGCGATGAGCTGGCGCATATCCTTCGTCATCATCGGCGCGGTCGGCGTGCTGTGGGTGGCCGCGTGGCTGCTGTTCGCGAAGGACAAGCCCGCGACGCCCGTCGAGGAATCCGCCGCGACGCGCGTGCAGGACATCTCCCGCGACGAGCGCGGCGAACCCGCGTCGCTCTCGACCTATCTGCTGCGCCCCGCGATTCTCGCGACGGCCTTCGCGTTCTTCGGTTACGCGTACATTCTCTATTTCTTCCTGTCGTGGTTTCCGTCGTATCTGAGACGATGGCGCATCACCTAAGCATCCAGAAGATGTCGATTGTCAGCGTCATTCCGTGGGCGGTCGGCGTCACCGGGCTGATCGCGGGCGGCTTTGCCTGCGACTGGCTCGTCAAGAAGACCGGCCGCGCGATCCACTCGCGCAAGATAGTTCTGATCACGAGTCTCGGCGCGGTTGGCGGCTTCGTGCACTTCATCGCGAATCTGGCGGGCATCGTCGCGCCCGCGCTTACGGGCTTCTCGTGCAGTGGTTGGGCAACTTCAAGAGCGCGTTCGTGCTGACGGGCATCATCGCGGCGTTGGGCGCGATCTTCGTGCGCGCGCCGAAACAGCAACTCGCGTTGCGCGCGGAACTGGCATGAGCGGCATGCGTTACATGACCCGTCCGATGCCTTATTACGCGAGCGTCGAGGAATTGCGCAGCGCGGCGAAGCAGCGCGTGCCGCGCATATTTTACGAATACGCCGATGCCGGATCGTGGACCGAGTCGACCTATCGCGCGAACAGCGACGACTTCGCGAAGCTTCAGTTCCGCCAGTGTTCAGTTCCGCCACAGTTCCGCCAATGCGTCGCGGTCGATTTTAGCACGCGCCGCCTCGCCTCGACGATGATCGGCGAGCCGGTCGCAATGCCGGTCGCGCTCGCCCCCGACGGACATCGCGGGCATGCAGCACGCCGACGGCGAAATCCTCGCGGCGCGCGCGGCGCAACGCTTCGGCGTGCTGTTCACGCTGTCGACCGTGAGCATCTGCTCGATCGAGGACGTCGCCGCGCATACCGAGCGGCTGTTTTGGTTCCAGCTTTACATGATGAAGGACCGCGGCTTCATCGCCAATCTCATCGCGCGCGAAGGCGGCGAAATGTTCGGCGCTTGTGTTGACGCTCGATCTGTAGATGCAGGGCCAGCGTCACAAGGACCGGCACAACGGCCTGTCCGCGCCGCCGCGTCTGACCTTGCGCAATATCGCGCATTTCGTGCGCTATCCGCGCTGGTGCGCGGGCATGCTGCGCACGTCGCGCCATACCTTCGGCAATATCGTCGGGCATGCGCCGGGCGTGACCGGCATCGCGTCGATGGCCGACTGGGCCGCGAAGCAGTTCGATCCGACGCTGACGTGGCGGGACATCGACTGGGTGCGCGAGCGCTGGGGCGGCAAGCTGATCCTGAAGGGCATCCTCGACGAGGACGATGCCCGCATCGCGCGCCACCGGCGCCGATGCGATCGTCGTGTCCAATCACGGCGGACGGCAACTGGACGGCGCGCCCTCGACCATCTTGATGATGCCGCACATCGCCGAGGCCGTGCAGGGCGACATCGAACTGCACATGGACGGTGGCATCCGCTCGGGACAGGACGTGCTCAAGGCGCTCGCGTGCGGGGCGCATGCGGTCCACATGGGCTGCGCCTTTCTCTACGGACTCGGCGCGGCGGGCGAGGCGGGCATGTCGCTCTGCCTCGAGATCGTGCGCGACGAACTGGACATGACGATGGCGCTCGCGGGCATCACCGACGTGCGCGCCGTCGACGGCAGTGTGCTGCGCGAAGGCGGTTTCGTCGCGAGGCGCCGCAGCGATGCGGATGCGCGCGCCGCCGCTTCCATGCAGGCCGCTTAACGAATCAGGGAGACGTCACTCATGCTCAAGATGCTCACGCAGGAACAGGTCGATCATTTCCAGAAGTACGGCTACGTCGCGCCGATTCGCGTCATGTCGGAGCAGACCGCGATGGAGCTGCGCAAGCGCCTCGAAGACTTCGAGCACTCGAAGAACCCGCTCGCGAAGAAAGCGCTGCACGTCAAGAGTCATTTGCTGTTTTCATGGCTCAACGAACTCGTGCGCAGCGACAAGGTCTGCGACGCGGTGCAGGACTTCTACGGAGAAAACCTGCTCGTGTGGGCGAGCAGCTTCTTCATCAAGAACGGCAACGATCCGGCCTTCGTGTCGTGGCATCAGGATTCGACTTACTGGGGATTGTCGAAGCCGGATGTCGTGACCGCATAGGTCGCGCTGTCGGAAAGCAACAAGAGCAATGGCGCGATGCAGGTCGTGCCCGGCACGCATCTGCTCGATCAGATTCTGCATCGCGATACCTTCAACGAACACAATCTGCTCACGCGTGGGCAGGAGATTGCCGTCGATGTCGACGAGTCGCAGGCGGTATCGATCGAACTCGAGCCGGGCGAGATGTCGCTGCATCACGTTTGCATCGTGCACGGCTCGCCGCCGAATCATTCGGACAAGTGCCGCATCAGCTATGCAATCCGCTGTATCCCGACCCGACCTACGTGCGGCAACTCGAAGGCGAGGACAGCGCGACGCTCGTGCGCGGTGCCGGAAGACTGCGCGATTCCCGTGCAGAAGGCGATCCCGTTCGACCGCGCGTGCCTGATCGGCTGCGGCGTGATGACGGGCTTCAGCGCGGCGACGAACATCGCGCCGGACAAGCTCGCGCTCGCGTAGGCCGTCGGCGCGACCCACGCGCTCCTCGCCGACGACACGCGGGCAACCGGCAGGCGCTGCGGACGGGCGTCGAGATCGTGCGGCCGGGCGGTCAGGTCGTGTGGCTCGGCGAGCTGCCGGCGGACGACGAAGCGTCGTTCCGCTGGGGCACGCTGATGGGCGAGAAGCGCATCGTGCGCTCCAGTTACGGCGGCGCGCAGCCCGCCCGCGATTTCCCGATGCTCGCGAACCTCTATCTCGACGGCACGTTGAAACTCGACGAATACGTGACCTCGCGGCTCACGCTGGACCGGATCGACGAAGGCATGCAGCGCCTCGCGGCCGGCGCGGACGTGCGCACCGTCGTGACGTTCTGACGCGAGCGGCGCTCTTTGCGTACTCACCGATGGCATATCCCGACCTTCAGCCCGGATGGATCGACGCGCTGCACCGGCGCATATCGCTCGGACGATTCGAACTCGAATCGGGCGAACATATCGACGACGCGTTCGTCTCCTATGTCGTGCACGGCAGCCTCGACGACGGCGGCCATGACGCGCGTCCCGTCGTGCTCGGCCTGTGCGCGATCGGCAGCACGCATCATCGGCTCGACTTTCTGATCGGCCCGGGCCGCGTGTTCGATCCCGCAAAGATGACGATCGTCGTCGATGCGCTCGGCAACGGCCTGTCGAATTCGCCGTCGAATTCGCCGACGCAGGGCGGCGAGCGCTTTCCGCGCTTCACGATCCGCGACATGGTGCGCAGTCAGAAGGCGCTGCTGGAGCGGCTCGGTATCGAGCATGTGGAAGCGCGCGGGCGCATCGATGGGCGGCATGCAGGCGCTGCAGTGGGGCGTGTTGTCGTATCCGTCGTTCATGCGAAAGCTGATCGCGCTCGTGCCGATGGCGAAGACGCGCCGTGGTCGCAGGCGGTCAATCTTGCGGTGCGCTCCGTACATCGGACGGCGCCTGGCTCGCCGTGATGCAAGTGCTCGCGATGCGCACGCCCGAACGTTTCGCGGCGGACGTCGCCGCGGCGGGCGGCACCGGAGCGTGGTTCGATGCGCGTATGCGCTGGTTCGCGACGCAGCGTCTCGATCCGTTCGACTGGACCTATCAGTCGCATGCCTACGATGCGCACGATGTCGGCACGACGTCCGGCTTCGACGGCGACACCGCGAAAGCGCTGGCGAGCATCGAGGCGCGCACGCTGATCGGCGTGCCGGAGATCGATCTCTACAACCCGGTTGAAGCGGGCATCTGGGCGGGCCGGTCATATCACCGATTGCCTGCTGCTACGCGTGCCCTCTGCGAGCGGCCACATGATGGCGTCCGAAGCCGATCCGCCCGCCGCCGCGCGGCTCGACGCCGATATCGCCGCGTTCATGCGTTGAAGTATGTTGGCGGCATCGTCATTAACATTCCCCGAACCCGTCATGAATCAGTCGAATGCGCAGACCGACGCGCACAGCGACGGATCGATCCAGGGCCGCACTTATCGGCTGTTGCGCGAGATGATCGAGGACGGCCGCATCGCGCCCGGTGAAAAGCTGCTCGAAGCGCAGGTCGCGAAGTCCTTCTGCATCAGCCGCTCGCCCGCGCGCATCGCGCTCGCGGCGTTGTGCGCGGACAAGATCATCGTCGAAAGCGACGGACGCGGCTATCGCGTCGCCGGCGAGCCGTGCGCCGAGCGCGCCGGCCGAAACGCGGTGCTCGACAAGATGGAAATCACGAGCGAGCCGCAATGGCAGCGCATGTACGCCGAACTCGAACGCGAACTCTGCACGCGCGTGCTGTTCGGTTCGGTGCGTATCACCGAGGAAGGGCTCGCGCGCATCACGGCGAAGACCGCGCTGGTGATCGCCATTCCGACCACGGCGGGGTACCGGCAGCGAAGTCGGACGCGGCGTGATCCTGATTCTCGACGACGGCCGCAAGGTCGGCGTGATCTCGCCTCATGTGGTGCCGAAGCTCGCCATCTGCGATCCCGAACTCACGCTCGGCCTGCCGTCGATGCTCACCGCCTCGACCGGCATGGACGCCATCGCGCATTGCCTCGAAAGGCATCGCGCTCGACGGGCTGTGGCGCGCGTGGCGGCATATCGAACGCGCGACGCAGGACGGCGCCGATCGCGACGCGCGCTGGAACATGATGAGCGCGTCGATGCAGGGCGCGCTCGCGTTCCACAGAAGGGCTTCGGCTGCGTTCACAGCCCGTCGCATTCGCTGGGCGGCATCGATCCGAAGTTGCATCACGGCACGCTCAACGCAGTCTTTCTGCCGGCGGTCATCGCGTTCAATCGCAGCGCGCCGACGATGGCCGCCGAAGGCAAGCTCGAGCGCATTGCGTAGGCGATGGGCCTCGCCGCGGGCGACGATGTCGGCGAAGCCGTCCGTACGATGACCGCGCGGCTCGGTTTGCCGCGCGGTCTCGCCGAACTCGGCGTTCCGCGCGATGTATTTCCGCGCATCATTGCGGGCCCGTTGAAGGATCACAGTCACAAGACGAACCCGCGCGAGGCTTCCGAAGCCGACTACGAAGCGATGATCCTCGAAGCTGCGATGTAACCCTCAAAGCAAGCACCAACATGGCGCTTCGGCCGAATAGGGGCCGGAGCGCTACGCCTTCGACAGCGGGCGATTTGCGGCATTGCAACAAATCAATTAGGGGAAAACCCTTAAGTTTGTTAAACTATGTCTCAAAGTTGAGGAACCAATCATGCCCCGCCGTTACGAAGTGCTCGAAAAAGTCGCGTTTTCCCTGCTCACGCTGTCCGCCGTCGTGGATGCGAGCTACATCACCTGGGAAAAGCACCCCAATTTCCGCGAGAACGTCACCGAAATCGTGAAGATGAGCGCCGACCTCAACTACGCGAACCCGACCGGCGAAGTCACGCCGCTGGTTCCGATGGCGTACAACTGAGCGGCTGCATCGCTTCCTTCGTCGTTCCCACGCAATACCGGTCATACGGACCGCACGACCTTCGCGTGCGTGCGCTATTTAAGCTGGCGGCTCACTCAGCCGAGCCGCCGCGCATGTCCACCGTCCTTCCTTCCGATGCCGATCCGTTTTGCATCGGCGAGCGATTCCGCAGTGTCGCCCGTGCGATCGGGCAGATCGTGCTGCAACGCCATGCGGCGACCGGCGCGCTCGTGTTCGCCGGCGTGTTGTGCGCGAGTCCGCGCCTCGCGTGCGGATTGCTGCTCGGCACACTCGCGGGCGCTCTCTGTTTCCTACATCGCCCAAGATCCCACCGATGCCGCTTCGTCCGCGTTTCGCGACGACCTTACGGCTTCAACGGCGCGCTCGCGGCGCTGGTCGCCTTCGCCTTCGTGCAAGACGATTCGCAGGCGGCGGCGCTCGCCATCGTCACCGCGATCGCCGCGATGCTCATCGCGGGGCGGCTCTCGTGCCTGAGCATGCCGGCGTTTTCCGCTCCCGCGATCCTCACGACCTGGTGCTGGCTTCCGCTCTTCGCCGATCGCGGCGACACCGGCGCGATTCCACCCGTTTCCGCCGACTGGCAGGCCATCTTCGAAGCGTCGTTCGCCGGGCTCGCGCCGATCACCTTCGCGACCGGCGCTTTCGCGGGCGCGCTGATCGCGCTCGGCATTTTCGCCGCGCGGCCGTCGCGCGCGGGCTGGACGCTCTTCGGCAGCGCGCTGGGCGCGGTGTTGCACGGCCTGGGCGGCGCAAGCGATGCCGTCGTGCTGTCGGGCGCGTGCGGCTTCAACGCGGCGCTCGCTGCCGTGCCTTACGGCAAGCGTTTCGCGGTCGCGAGCATCGTGCTGGCGGTGCTGATCGAGCGCGTGATCGACTGCATCGGCATCACGGCGCTGACGGCGCCGTTTGTGCTGGCATCGTGGACGGTCATCGCGTTCGTGCGCTATCTTGCGCGGACATCGGTCAAACCGGCCGCGCGCATCGATCTTGCGGCGGCCTACCGGCTGATCGCGCTCAACGGCTGGGACAACGTCGTCTATACGCATGTGTTCGCAAGCGCGACGGGCGAGCCGGGGCGATTCCTGATCAATCCGTTCGGGCTGGCTTTCGACGAAGTGACGGCCGGCAATCTCGTTAAGATCGATATCGACGGCAACGTCATCGGCGACAGCGCGCATCCCGTCAACGCGACCGGCTTTGCGCGCATGCCGCCGTCCACGCCGCGCACGGCGATGCCGCCTGCGTGATGCATCTGCATGTGCGCGAGGCGATCGCGGCGAGCGCGCAGCCGCACGGCCTGCTGCCCGGTTCGCAGCACGCGATGCGCTTTCATGGTCATCTCGCGTATCACGATTACGAGGGACTTGCGTTCTCGCCGGCCGAGGGCGGGCGGCTTGTCGCGAGTCGCGGACATCGCGCGATGCTGCTGCGCAATCACGGCTCGCTGACGCTCGGGTGCACCGTCGCCGAGGCCTACGTGCTGATGGATATGCTCGTCAAGGCATGCGATATTCAGCTTCGCGCGCTGGCCGGCGCCAGCAAGATGATCGTGCCGATGCCCGAAGTCGTCGCGCGCACGGCTGCGCAACTGCACGACGACGATGCGATCGAAGGCGCGCTGGAATGGCCCGCGCTGCTGCGCAAGCTGGACCGCATCGACCCGTCCTATCGCGACTGATTTTTTTCGAAGGAGATCGACGTCATGCCGACATTCAACATTCAACTGTTCGAAGGCCGCACCGTGGAAGAAAAGCGCAAGTTCGTCGAGGCGATCACGCGCACGACATGTGAAACGCTGGGCTGCGAGCCGGGTTCGGTGGATATCATCCTCACCGACGTGAAGCGCGAGAACTGGGCGACGGCGGGCAGGTTCTGGTCCGAGCAGTGAGGCTTCACCTTTGAGAGCCGAGGGAAGGTAAAGAAAACGCGGCGCGAAGCCGCGTTTTCTTTTTTCGCGTCAGGTCGATGCCTTGACCGCAAGACGGAACTTGTGCAGCAGCGGTTCGGTATAGCCGCTCGGCTGCGTGCGGCCTTTCGAACACCAGCGCGCACGCGGCCTTGAATGCAAACGAACTGTCGAACGACGGCGACATCGGGCTGTAGACCGGATCGGAGTCGTTCTGCTTGTCGACGACGGCCACCATGCGTTCGAGCGTCTTCTTCACCTGTTCTTCGGTGACGATGCCGTGCCGCAGCCAGTTCGCGAGATGCTGGCTCGAGATGCGCAGCGTCGCGCGGTCCTCCATCAGCCCGACATCGTGGATGTCCGGCACCTTCGAACAGCCGATGCCCTGATCGATCCAGCGCACGACATAGCCCAGAATGCCCTGTGCATTATTCTATCTCGTTTCTGATGTCGTCCTCGGACCAGTCCGGGCGTTCGACGACGGGAATCGTCAGCAGGCCGTCGAGCAATTCGTTTTTCTTGCTGTCGTAGTCGGTACGTTCGAGTTCTTCCTGAACTTGCTGCACGTCGACCTTGTGATAGTGCAGCACGCGCAGCGTCGCCGCGGTCGGCGACGGCACCCACGCCGTGTTCGCGCCGGCCTTCGGATGCGCGATCTTCTGCTCGAGCATCGCGTGCATCAGGTCGGGCATCGCCCACATGCCCTTGCCGATCTGCGCCCGTCCATGCAAGCCGGTGTTCAGGCCGACCAGTACGTTGTTGCGCTCGTAGGCCTGGATCCACGCGGACGATTTCATGTCGCCCTTGCGCATCATCGGGCCGGCTTCCATCGACGAATGCATCTCGTCGCCGGTGCGATCGAGAAAGCCCGTGTTGATGAACGCGACCCGCGCGTCCACCGCCGCGATGCATGCCTTGAGGTTCACGCTCGTGCAGCGTTCCTCGTCCATGATGCCGATCTTGATCGTATGGCGCGGCAGCCCGAGCAGGTCTTCGACACGCGAGAACAGTTCGTCCGCGAACGCGACTTCGGCAGGACCGTGCATCTTAGGCTTGACGATGTAGATGGAACCCGTGCGCGAGTTCATCTTGTTCTTCATGTCGTGCAGCGAGCCGAGCGTGGTCATCACCGCATCGAGGATGCCTTCGGGAATCTCGTGGCCGTCGTGATCGCGCACAGCCGGGTTGGTCATCAGATGCCCGACGTTGCGGATGAAGAGCAGCGAGCGGCCGTGCAGCTTCACCTGCTTCGAGCCGTCGGGCGCGGTGTATTCGCGGTCAGGATTCATGCTACGCCTGAAGGTCTTGCCGTTCTTCGTGATTTCTTCCGACAGATGCCCCTGCATGAGGCCGAGCCAGTTGCGATACAACTGCGTCTTGTCGGCGGCATCGACGGCGGCGACCGAATCCTCGCAATCGATGATCGTGTTCACCGCCGCTTCCATCAGCACGTCCTTGACGTGCGCGCCGTCGGTCTTGCCGACGGGGCTGTTCGCGTCGATCTGAATCTCGAAGTGCAGGTCGTTGTGTTTCGGTCGGCGCCTTTGCGTCGCCCTGACAACACGGCCTGCAGGTCGCCCCTACCCTCGTGAAGTTCGTCGAAGAGGAAGCCCTTCCCGGCACCGGCGTTGACGCCACCGCATTCTGGAAAGGCTTCGACGCGCTCGTCCACGATCTCGCGCCGAAGAACCGCGCCCTGCTCGCCGAACGCGATCGTCTGCAAACGCAACTCGACGAATGGCATCGCAGTCATCCGGTGCCGCACGGACACGGATCGTTGCGGCCGACCTTGGGCTCCGCGCGGCGCAGCGGCACCGGTTTTCGCGTGACGCATCGTCGTGCCGTGCCTTCTCGAAGTGCCGGTACACCTCGATCACGCCGGCGATCATGTCCTCGATCACGAATTCGCGATCTTCGGGGCCGCCGGCGTCCGTGCGAAGCGACGGGTCCGGATCGTCCTCGTGATACAGCAACAGTATCGACGCGAGCCACGGCAGGCGCTTGCGGTTGTGGAGTAGCGCGTTCCAGGGTTCCGGACGCAGGTCCATGCCGGTTACGAAGCTGCTCGCCTAGTCGTTCGCGGGCGAGTAGCCTTCGTTGGTTTCGAACAGGACGGGCATGAAGTCGGTCGTGCCGTCGAGTAGGCAGAGAAGCGCGTTGCCGACCGCGTTCCAGTGCTTCATCAGCAATTCGGTGATTTTCGCCGCATCCTCGGCCTTTTCGAAGTGATAGTCCGGTCCCCAGATTACCGGAAGCCATTCGGACGGCATGACGAATTCGGGAGCGCACGACAAGGCAGTGAAAAAAGCCGTCGACCATTTCGAGGGTCATCGCCGGAGGGTCGATGGCATCGAGCAGGTCGGCGAGGCGACGGAGTTCGGCGTCGGACAGCGCGTTGGGATTCAGGGTTGCACGGGCATCGATTCATAAGAGGCGGAAAGCAGTGGGCGGATTGGGTGAATTCTACGCAATCGCGCCCTCCGACCTGTCGGCGGGACGCCCGGCGCGGCGCTGGGCGTCTCGTTCCCGAACGGTCAGCGCACGTTCAGAGCAGGTCCTCGATCATCACCGGCAGCTTGCGCACGCGCTTGCCCGTCGCGTGATACACCACGCCCGTGATTGCCACCGCGATGCCCGCCAGTCCGGCCAGTCCGATCTCCGCGATGTCGCGCGCCCAGCTCGTTGAAGATCGTGTCCGGATGGTCGAGGAAGGTCACGTCGAGTTTCGGCGCATCGGCGTGGACCGCTATCACATAGTCCGCGAGATTGTTGTTGGCGGGCGCGCCCGTGCGCGGGGCGTAGATCGTGTGCTCGAAGAGCGCCATGCCGACGTCCACCACCGCGCCTTCGATCTGGTTGCGTCCCGCGCGCGGATTCAGGATCTTGCCCGCGTCGATCATGGTCACGACGCGGCTCACGCGCGCAGGCGCGCGATCTCCGGCTGCCACGTCACTTCCGCGCAGTGCGCGCCATACGAATTGATCGACCACTTCTTCTTGAGCGGATCGTCGAAACCGCCTTGCGCGCTGGCCGTGCCCGAGGCCGCATGCACCTTTGCCGCCGCCAAAATCTCCGTGTAGGGCACGCCGCTTTCCGGCACATCGTGCGCGCGATGCACGCGGCCCGTGCTCAGCGCGAGTTCATGGGGCTTCGCGCCCTTGAACGGCGAACCATCTGCCTGCGCCGCGCGCGTGAGCAGCATCTTCACGGCGGCGCGCGTGGCATCCGAAACTGCCGGAATGACCGAGGCCGTCGCCGCCGATCCGCTGGAGATGGGTCCGACGGGCAGGTTCGTGTCGCCGAGTTCCACCTCGATCTTGTCGAGCGCGATGCCGGTGCTTTCCGCGACGAGCTGCGCGAGCACCGTATAGGTGCCCGTGCCGATATCCTGCGTGCCGCACGCGACGCACGCAGTGTCGTCCGCGCGCAAATCGATGCTCGCCGCCGCCGAGAAGCGCAGCCCCGGCCAACTGCATGCGCCGACGCCCCAGCCGAGCGTCAGGCCGTCGCGCTTCATCGAACCGACTTCGGGCGTGCGCTGCGCCCAGCCGAATTTGTCCACGCCGGTTTTCAGGCACTCGGCGAGATGGCGCGACGAAAACGGCAACCCGCTGCTCTCGTCGACTTCGGGTTCGTTGAGCAGGCGCAGTTCGACCGGATCGATCTTCAGCGCGATCGCGAGCTCGTCCATCGCGGATTCGAGCGCGTAGAGGCCGGGCACTGCGCCGGGGCCGCGCATCGACGTCGGCGAGCCGACGTGGCGCTTCACGGTGCCGCCCGTCACGCGCAGGTTCTTCGTGCTGTACATGTGCGGCGTGGCTTCGCCGCACATGTACAGCATAGTCGTCCGCGATGGCCGCGTGGTTCAGGAAGTCGTGCTGCACGGACACGAGCTTGCCGTCCTTTGTGGCGCCGAGGCGCACGCGCTGTCCGTGCGCGGGCGATGTCCTACGTTCTGGAGCATCATCCTGCGGCTCACCACGAGCTTCACGGGTCGTTCGGTCTGAGGCGACGCCACGCCCGCGAGCAGCGAATGCGGCCACATCCAAAGCTTGCCGCCGAAGCCGGAACCGAGATGACGCGAGATCACGCGCACCTTGTCCTTCGGCACGCCGAGCATCTGCACCAGCGTGCCGCGATGGTTCGATGCGGCCTGGCTCGTTTCGTAGAACGTGTAGCGCTCGCCGTCCCAATGCGCGACGGTCGCGTGCAGTTCGATCGGATTGTGCGTTTCTGCGGGCGTCGCGTAGACGACGTCGGTCTTCACGTCGGCTTCGTCGAAGGCGCGGCTCGCGTCGCCGCGTTCGCTCTGCGTTTCGCGCTCGTTGTGCGTGTCGTGCACGCCGAAATCGTCGCGCACGTCGTGCTCGGCGATTTCGTAGGCGACCTTGACCGCGGCGGCCGCGGCGCTCGCGGCCTCGAAAGTTTCCGCGATCACGCAGGCGACGTACTGGCCGTAATAGCGGACGATGTCGTTCTCGAAGGGCGGGCGCTGTTCGTCGACGTAGCCGTCTTCGAACGAGTTGCCCGGAATGCGATACAGCTTGCTGATGTTGCCGCGATGCAGGATCAGCTTCACGCCGGGCATCGCCTGCGCGGACGCGAATTCGAGCGACGCGATCCGGCCGCTCGCGATCGTGCTGCAGGCGGGCACGGCGTACAGCATGCCGGGCAGATCGACATCGGAGGTATAGGTCGCGCGGCCGCTCACCTTGAGCGGTCCGTCGGTGCGCGACTGCGGCCGTCCGATGAAGGCGGACGGTTTGATATCGGGCGCGGTGGACATGGAGCGTTCCTCAGGACGGTTGCGTGGTGACGAGCTTCAGCGCATGCACGATGCAGCGGCGCGACAGTTCGATGAAGCCGTTCTTGCTCNCACGCTCCGCTTCGTGCGAGCGCCACGGCTTGGTCGCCACGCCGCCGATCGCGACGCGCGCAAGCGCGATGCGTCCGTTTTCGACCCGCACGACGACGCTCGCCGAGGCCAGCGCGAATTCGTAGGACGCGCGATCGCGCAGCTTGAGAAGGTCGAGCGCATGCCTTCGACGGGCGGCGGCAGGGTCACATGCGTGACGAGATCGCCGGCTTCGAGCACGGTTTCGCAGTCAGGCTTGTCGCCCGGCAGACGATAAAACGTGTCGATCGGCGACGACTGGCGGCCGCGCGTGCCTTCGAAATGGATCGTCGTTTCGAGTGCGGTCAGGGCCACGTTCATGTCCGACGGATTGCTCGCGATGCACGACTCGCTCGTGCCGAGCATGGCCTGCGTGCGATTGAAGCCCTGAATCGCCGGACAGCCGCTGCCCGGTTCGCGTTTGTTGCAGGGCGAAGCCGTGTCGCGGAAATAGACGCAGCGCGTGCGCTGCAGCAGATTGCCGGCGGTCGTCGCCATGTTGCGCAACTGCGCCGATGCCCCGGCGAGCAGTGCCTGCGACAGCACCGCATAACGTTCCCGGATCAGCGGATGATGCGCGCGGTCCGTGTTGCGCGCGGTCGCGCCGATTTGCACGCCGCCGTCACGGGTCGCTTCGATCCGGTCGAGCGGCAGGCGGCTGATATCGACGACGCGCATCGGCCGTTCGACATCGAGTTTCATCAGATCGAGCAGCGTCGTGCTGCCCGCGAGAAAGCGCACTTCCACGCCTTGCTG
The DNA here is from genome assembly GCA_029439495.1 of Caballeronia sp. BR6202001590007. Taxonomy (GTDB): domain Bacteria; phylum Pseudomonadota; class Gammaproteobacteria; order Burkholderiales; family Burkholderiaceae; genus Caballeronia. The sequence continues at coordinate 18,580 of JAQFVI010000401.1, read as the reverse complement.
CGCGGTATACGCGAGCGCGCCCGCGGCGATCGCATCGCGCATGTCGCACGCGCGTGAGAGTTGAAACCGGTCCATGGCGCACTCCTTATTTCTTTTCGACGCGCACGGACTGGATCGCCGCGACGATGTTCTGATAGGCACCGCAGCGGCACAGATTGCCGCTCATCGCTTCGCGCACGTCGTCGTCGGTCGAACCGACGGGTTCGTCGAGCAGCGCGACCGCTGACATCAGTTGCCCGGACGTACAGTAGCCGCACTGGTAGGCGTCGCATTCGACGAAGGCCGCCTGCAGCGGATGCAGCGCCTCGACTTCGCCGATGCTTTCGATCGTGGTGACGGCATCGCCGTCGCAGGCGGCGGCCAGACACAGGCACGCGTTCACTCACGCAGCGGCCGTTCAGATGCACCGTGCGCAGCCCTTTTTCGTGTCGGTGAGATGCAGATGTTCGCGCAGTGCGTCGAGCAGGGTCGTGCGCGGATCGAGCGAGAGCCTGTGGTCGTGGNCTGGTCCTGTTGCTGAGAGTGGGGGACGGGGTGTTGCATNAAGCGCCGACAAGTGCCGGGACGCGGGCGAGGATCTGCGCGCGTGCGCAGGATGTTCGAACGCAAGCCGGGCGATGCAGAACCACACGAGGAGTGTAGTCGCACGCTGCGCGGTTTGCTGGTCCAGGCGACGGCGTCGATCGCACGAGCGATGCGGGCCAGCGTGAGCACGAAGCGTGCCCGCCACGACGGCGAGCCGCGCTCAATGCATGCCGATGACCGCTCGCGCGATGAAGGAGAGGATGAATACGCCGACCGTGGCGAAGGCGCAAAGCGCGACGAGGATGAGGAACATGCGAACGATCATCTGCATGGCGTCAGTCCAAAAAAACGGCCGCTTGCGCGGCCGGAAGGAGGGGGGTCGGTTAGTTTTCAGACTAAGAAGGGTTGTTGTTCCTTAACCGAGACTTAAGCGGGCGCGCTTCGCCGTCTTGCCGCCATTCACAACGCTCACTTGAACCAGTTCCACCTGAGCGCGTGCGTGCCGTTCTGATTTTTCCACTCCTTGTCAAGGTCTCGCACGGATTCATGCATCTGCTCGGACATGGCCGCATCTGGGCGCTCGTGCTGATCTACTTTGTCTACACATGGGCCTGTATGCGATCAGCTTCTGGATGCCGACGCTCGTGCAGAAGATGGGCGTTTCCGATGCCTTCCCATCTGCATGCTGACCGCGCTGCCGGGCCTGTGTGTGATCGTCAGCATGCTTGCGTTCGGCTACTCGGCGGACCGCCGCAAGGAACGCAAGTGGCACTGATCGCCGCGTTCTCGATGGCCGCGGCGGGCTTCGCGCTGTGCATCGTGTGGCAGAACCAGCCGCTGCTCGGCGTGATCGCGCTGTGCATCGCGAACATGGGCGTGCTGTCGATCCCCGCGCTGTTCTAGAGCCTGCCCACGGCCTTTCTCACCGGCGTGACGGCGGCGGGCATCGCGATGATCAACTCGATTGGCAATCTCGCGGGCTTCGTGTCGCCTTACATGATCGGCTATCTGAAGGACCTGACGGGCCGCACGGACACCGCCTTGTTCGTGGTGGCCGCGGGGCTCGTGATCGGCGCCGTCGCGGTGGCTTGCGTGCTGCGCGGGCGCAGCGGGCTCGGCGCGCCGCAGGTGAGCGCGCGCGGCTGATCGAATTCATCGCAAGGACGCGCCCTCAGGGGCGCGCGGCGACTTCGTCGAGATGCAGCAGCAGATCGGCGGGGTCTTCGTAGACGCGCAGCGCGCCCGAGCGTTCGAGTTCGTCGCTGCCGTAGCCGCCCGACAGCAGGCCGACGCCGAGCGAACGGCAGCGGCGCGCGGCGAGCATGTCCCAGATGCTGTCGCCGACCACGACCGTATGCTCGATCGGCACGTTCAGCTTTGCGGCGGCGTCGAGAAAGAGATCGGGATCGGGATCGGGCTTCGCGTACTTGACCATGTCGCGCGTGATGACCACCTGTTTCGACGCATCGACGCCGAGCGCTTCGAGATTCACCGCCGCCATCTCCATGCGCCCCCTAGTCGCGATGGCCCAGCGAGTACCCGCCTCGGTCAGCGCGGCGAGCAGTTCGCGCGCGCCTGGCAGCGGGCAGACCTGCGCGCGCAGTTCCCGATAAGCCTCGGCATGCAGTTGCCTCAGCCGGTCGACGCGCTCGGGGCTGATCTCGCCGTGCGTTTCGGGCAGCAACTGATTGGTGAAGAGCCCGCCGCTCATGCCGATCTTCCGGTGGATGCGCCATACGGACAGTTCGATGCCTTCCGCATCAAGCGCTGCTTTCCACGCGAGCACATGCTGATAGACGCTGTCGACGAGCGTGCCGTCGAGGTCGAAGAGAAATGACGTTTCGATACGCATGATGTGCTCCTTGTAAGTGACGTCCGGCTTCATGATACGGCCCGTCGGCGAGGCGTTTGCGCACTCGGCCGCGCGCCGGATGCGATAATCGATATTTGCGCCGCAAGGCGGAGATGCGGCGGAAAACCCGCATCGAACGCACTGCATACGCATCGACAACGCATCACGGAGCCTATCTTGACCCGCATCGACAATCCCTCCCGCGATCGGGAGGCCGGCGTGGCCGATTCCACGCAGGATACGACCCGCATCGCCGATACCCGCATCGGCGCGGTGCGCCCGCTCATTTCGCCCGCGCTCCTGCTGGACGAACTGCCGGTGACGCCCGGCGTGCAGACGCTCGTCGAAGACAGCCGCCGGGCCATCGCCGACATTCTGCACGGACGCGACGACCGTCTCGTGGCGGTCGTCGGTCCGTGTTCGATCCACGATCACGATCAGGCCATGGACTACGCGCGGCAGTTGAAGACCGTTGCCGATCGCTTGCGCGACGATCTGCTGATCGTCATGCGCGTGTACTTCGAGAAGCCGCGCACGACGGTCGGTTGGAAGGGCTATATCAACGATCCGCGTCTGGACGGCAGTTTCCGCATCAACGAAGGCCTGCGCCGCGCGCGCGAGCTGCTGCTGGACATCAGCGAGCTCGGCCTGCCGACCGGCACCGAGTTTCTCGACTTGCTGAGCCCGCAGTACATCGCGGACCTGATCGCGTGGGGCGCGATCGGCGCGCGCACGACGGAAAGCCAGAGTCATCGTCAACTGGCGTCGGGGCTGTCGTGCCCGATCGGTTTCAAGAACGGCACCGACGGCGGGGTGCAGGTCGCGGCGGACGCCATCGTCACGGCGCGCGCGAGCCACGCCTTCATGGGCATGACGAAGATGGGCATGGCCGCGATCTTCGAGACTCGCGGCAACGACGATTGCCACGTCATTCTGCGCGGCGGCAAGCAGGGCCCGAACTACGATGCTGACAGCGTCGCCGCCAGTTGCGCGGCGCTCGCGGCGCTCGGACAGCGCGAGCAGGTGATGATCGACTGCTCGCATGCGAACTCGAACAAGTCGCACCGCCGGCAGATCGAGGTGGCGCAGGAAATCGCGCGCCAGCTCGAAGCGGGCGAGACGCGTATCACCGGCGTGATGATCGAGAGCCATCTGGAAGAAGGGCGTCAGGATCTGAAGCCGGGCGTGCTGCTCGCGCGCGGCGTATCGATCACGGATGCTTGCCTCGGCTGGACGCAAACGGAACTGGTGCTCGATCTGCTGGCTTCCGCCGTGCGCCGCCGCCGCGCCGGATGACCACGCGCCTGCGCACCGTCGCGGTGCGCGGCTTCACGGAAGCTTCATTCAAGTGAAGGCAAAGCGGGCCGTTAAATGGGACGACAGCCCGCTCCAACCCAAAGGCCCATGTCCTTAACCCTCGCCACCGAGCGCCCTCACCGAAGCATCGAACAGCTCATCGCGGAAAACGCGTTGCGAGCCGTATTCCAGCCTATCGTGCGTTTTGCGGACGGCGAGATCCTCGGCTATGAAGGGCCCATTCGCGGACCGGCGGGCACGGCGCTCGAATCGCCCGCCGCGCTTTTCGAGCAGGTGGTCGAGCAGGTGGCTCACAAAGCGCGCGGCGTGGAACTGGAACAGGCCGCCGCGCGCGCGTGCATCGCGGCGTTCGCGAAGCTCGATTGCCCGGGGCTGCTGTTCGTCAATTTCAGCGCCGCCGCAATCGAATCCGGTCTGAACGCGCGTGCCGCGCCCGGCGATCTCGCGCGCGAAAGCGGGCTCGAAGCCAAGCGCCTCGTCATCGAACTGACCGAACAAAGCGTGATCGCCGATGCCGACCGTTTCGGCGCGAGCGTGCGCGTGCTGCGCGCATCCGGCTCGCAATTCGCGCTTGACGACTACGGCAGCGCCAATGTATCGATGAATCTATGGGTGCGGCTCGCCCCGCATTACGTGAAGATCGACCGTTTCTTCGTATCGGACATCGCGCGCGATCCGCTCAAGTTCGAAGCCGTCAAGGCGATGGTGTCGTTCGCCAACGCGAGCGGCGATTGCGAAGCCCAGGCGAAGGAAGATGCGAAGGGTTTCGCGCTGCTCGAACTCAGCGACTTCGAGCACGGCCTTCAGTGAGGCGGCAATATCGTCGATAGCGGCGACGTCAGCGCGGCGCTTTCGGCACGTGGCCCATCAGATAAACTCGTCGTTCGGCCGTATCGAGATGACGTTGGCCATCATGTGGTTCGACAGGCCGAAGAAAGCTGTGATGGCCGCGATGTCCCAGATGTCTTCGTCATCGAAACTGTGCGCATGCAGCGCGGAAAAATCGGTGTCGTCGACGCGGCCCGCGTCGCTGCACACCTTCAACGCGAAATTGAGCATTGCCTTTTGACGCGGCGAGATATCCGCCTTGCGATGATTCACCGCGACCTGATCCGCGACCAGCGGTGCCTTTTCGTAGATGCGCAGAATTGCGCCGTGCGCGACGACGCAGTAGAGGCAGTCGTTCACCGCGCTCGTCGCGACGACGATCATCTCGCGCTCGCCCTTCGTGAGGCCGCCTTCCTTGAGCTGTGATAGGCGAAGAACGCGCGGAACTCGTCGGGACGATGCACGAGCGTCAGGAACACGTTCGGCACGAAACCTGCCTTGTCCTGCACTTCCAGAATGCGTGCCCGAATGTCCTCGGGCCAGTCGCGCGGATCGGGAACGGGATAGTGGCTGATGGGCGGTGTCGTCGTCATCGGGTCTCCAGGGTTCGTAGTCGGCGTGTTCATCGCGAAACGGTCAGCGACGCGAACAGCTTGAGCAGGATGTCGACGTTGACCGGCTTCACGAAGTGATAGTCGAAGCCCGCCGCCTGCGCGCGCAGGCGGTCTTCCGCCTGTCCGTAGCCGGTGACCGCGATCAGGAGCGGCGTGCTTTCGCCCTTGCGGTGCAGACGGCGCGCGAGTTCATAGCCGTCGATGTCCGGCAGGTCGATGTCGAGCAGCGCGACGTCGGGACCGAGCTGCGCGGCGGCGTCGATCGCTTCCATCGACGAATACGCGACGCGCGCCACATGGCCTTCGGATTCGCACAACATCGCGAGCGAGTCGGCGGCGTCGCGGTTGTCGTCGACGACGAGAATGCGCAGCGCCTGCCGCGTTTCGTGCACGGTGGTATCGACAGCGCGCGCGCCGAATGCCGTTTGTGATGATGCAGGCGCGGCAGCCGGATGGTCACGGTCGTGCCGAGTCCCGGTCCCGGGTTTTGCACGGCGATCGTGTCCTTGTGCATCTCGACCAGTTTTTTCACCAGCGAAAGCCCGATGCCGAGGCCGCCGTTCGAACGGTCGAGCGTGCGTTCGCCCTGCGAGAACAGTTCGAACACCTTCGGCAGCAGATCGGCGGAAATGCCGGTGCCGGTATCGGCGATGACGATCGACACCGATTGCTCGTCGGTACGCACGCTCACCATGATGCGGCCATGCTCGGGCGTGTACTTGCTCGCGTTGTTGAGCACGTTGACGAGGATCTACGACAGACGCGTGGCGTCGCCGTTGACCCAGGTCGTGACGTCGGTGACGTCGACGGCGATATGCTGCGCGCGCCTCGACCATGCCCGCGATGGCTTCGAGCGCGTGATAGACGGCCGTGCCGACGAGGATCGGTTCGAGCTGCAGCGCGATGCGTCCCTGCGTGATGCGCGACATTTCCAGCAGGTCGTCGACGATGCGCGTCATATGCTCGACCTGACGGCTCATCAGCGAGATCAGTTCGTGCGTGTTGGTTTGCGACTCGTTGTCCTTTTGCAGGAGCACGATCACCGTGCGCAGCGGCGCGAGTGGATTGCGCAGTTCGTGCGCGAGCATCGCGAGGAATTCGTTCTTTCGGCGGCCCGCTTCGCGCAGCATCAGCTCCATCGACTTGCGCTCGGTGATGTCGATGAGACAGCCGATCACGCGCAGCGGCCTGCCATCGCTGCCGCGCTGAAGCAATGCGCTGCTCTGCATCCATTGCTCGTCGCGCAGGTTCTGCACGCGGAATTCGAACAGGCCGCCGGGATCCTCGCCCGAGGCGAGCCGGCGCAGATAGCAATCGAGCGTCGGCTTGTCGTCCGGATGCACGCGCAGCAGCGCCGCATCGTAGGTGATGGTCTCGTGTTCCTTGCGCTCGCCGCCGGTCTCGAATTCGAGCGTCCACGCAGTGAGATCGAGCGACACGATATGAATCTTCGCGGCCTGCATCGCGACGGTGAGGCGCAGGCTGCGCGCTTCGATCGCGGCTTGCGCCTCGTGTTCCGGCGTGACGTCGGTGGTCGTGCCGAACCATTCCTGCAGGCGGCCCTGCGCATCGTGAAGCGGCGCGGCGTGGGCCTCCACCGTGCGATAGACGCCGTCGCGATGCCGCATGCGAAAGGTCAGCGTGATCGACATGCCTTCCTTCAACGCGTCGAGCCACGCACGATGGATGCGTTCGCGATTGTCGTCGTGGATGAAGTCGAGCCAGCCCCAGCCCGACAGCCGTTCGGGCGGCGTGCCCGTGAAGCTTTCCCACTCGTCGCCGGACGGATTTCGCCGGCCGCGTCCGCCGCCCAGACGAGCGCGCCGGTCGACTACACCAGCGCGCGGTAACGCCGTTCGGACAGGCTCAGCCGTTCTTCGTCGGCGCGTTGCGCGCTGATGTCGAAGCTCACGCCATAGACGCGCGCGAGCACGCTATGCCGGTCGAATTCCGGATGCCCGCGCATGCGCAGCCAGCGGCGCGCGTCCTGTTCGCCGCCGAGCAGCATGAAGTCGAACTCGAACGGACCGCCTTCGCGCAGCGCTTAGGTGAGCTTGTGCTGAAACGGCTCGCGATATTCGGGCGCGACGCGGTCCCATATCTCCGACAGTATCGTGGCTCCAGTGACGGCCGACCAGTTCGGGAGCCGCGATGCCCAGATAGCGGCAAGCCCACAGGTTGCTGTACTGGATGATTCCATCGCGCGCCGCGCGCCAGACGAACGATGGGAGAAAGTGAGCAGGATCGTGCATAAGCGTCCTTACTTCGAATGACCGGCATGATGCGCGCCGGGCGTGCCTGTGTTGTAGGAATCACGTCAAAACCAAGGGGATACCATACAACAAATGCCATGGCCGATCGCAAGAACGTGGCGATGTTGCAGCGCGCGATGAGCTTCGATCAGTAACGCTTGCCGATTACGGCGCGAAACGAACGCACGGACTGAAGCGTGCCGTCATCCAGCCTCGCCGACGTCCTTGGGATCGGGAAGATTGCCGCTCTTGCTCTTGTCCGGCGATGCGGGTTCGTTCTTCATCGCGCGGTGTTGCTCTTCCGTGAGGCGCCGGTCCGCGAGGTTCGGATCGTTCGGCGTCTGCTTCGGAGGGGTGTCGCGTTCGGTCGGTTCGGTCATGTCGGTCTCCGCAAGGAAAGGGTGGATGTTCCTTCCTTGTAGGACGCATGCCCGGCGTTCGGTCCGGGCGACGTCATGAATCGATGTCAGGTCAACACGCTCCACAGCACCAGCGTCAGCACGAGACCCACCACCGACACGATCGTCTGCAACGCGGACCACACCGCCACCGTCTGCTTCAGGTTCAGCCCGAAGTATTCGCGCACCATCCAGAAGCCCGCGTCGTTGACGTGGCAGAAGAACACCGATCCTGCGCCGATGGCGAGCGCCATCAGTGAGTTGTGCGTCGGCGACAGGCCCGCGACCACCGGCGCGACGATGCCCGCGGTCGTGGTCGTCGCAACCGTCGCGGATCCGGTGGCCTGACGCAGCGCGACCGCGATCAGCCAGGCAAGCAGGATGAGCGTCAGATGCGCGCCGATCGCGATCTTGCCGATCGTCGCGCTGATGCCCGCGTTGACGAGCATCTGCTTGAGCCCGCCGCCCGCGCCGATGGTCAGAAGCAGCGCCGCGATCGGCGGCAGGCTCTTGCGCAGGATGCTGCCGACGCGCTCGCGCGCCATGCTGCGCGACCAGCCGAGCATCGCGATGGCGAACAACACCGTCAGCGCCAGCGCGACGAGCGGCTCGCCGACGAAATCGAGCGTGTCGTACAGCAACGTGTCTTTCGTAAGCGCGAGCTTGGCGACGGTGCGGCCGAGCATCAGCGCGACGGGCAGCAGGATGGTGACGAGCGAAATCGCGAAGCCGGGTTGCGACGCGCCCGCCTGTTCGGTGAAGAGCTTGCCCATTTCCTCCGGTTCTTCGACGTGCAGACGCTTCGCGATGAACATGCCGTAGAGCGGGCCGGCGAGCACGACGGCAGGCAGGGCGACGATCAGCCCGAGGCCGAGCGTGAGGCCGAGATCCGCATGCAGCGCGCTGACCGCGATCAGCGGTCCCGGATGCGGTGGCAACAGCGCATGCAGCGTGGTCATGCCGGCGAGCGCGGGAATCGCGATGCGCAGAATCGGCTGCTGCGAGCGGCGCGCCATCACGAAGATGATCGGCACCATCATCACGGGGCCGACTTCGAAGAAGAGCGGCAGGCCGACGATGATCGGACGAAGGCCATCATCCACGGCAGGCGTTTGGGCGTCGAGTGATCGAGCAGCGTCATGACGAGCCGGTCGGCCGCGCCGGATTCGGCCATCAGCGCGCCGAGCATCGCACCGAGCGCAATGATGATGCCGACGTCGCCGAGCAAGGCGCCTGCGCCCTTGCTGAACGCCTGTGCGATGGCTTCGAGCGGCTGATGCGCGGCGAACCCGGCGGCGAAGGTGCCGACGAGGATCGATAGGAACGGCGCGAGCTTGAGCACGCCGATGGCGATGACGATGATCGCGAGGCCGAGCGCACACGCGATCAGAAGTTGAGTGTCGTGGCCGGACCACGGGGCGAGAGTTGTCGTTGGATTCACAGTAACCCACAGTAACCTTATGCTGACGCGCGACGCCCGGGCGGCCGTCATATTACGGTTTGCTTTCGCTTGCTGATTAGCTTCGCTTTGACTCGCGCTGGTCTTCTGCATGCATCGTGTACGACGATGTCATGCGGCCAGGTGCGAAGCCTCGTCGTAATAGCACTTTTCGCGGCGACGTGCAAAACGCAAGCTTTCCAACGCTGCCTAAAGACGCGATGCCGCTATTGGGTTCGTGAGGGAATGGGCGGGGGATGAGGCGTCGGCATTCTGCGTTTTGCATGCCGAATGCATCGAGGCGATCGTGGCATTTTGCATGACGCATGCAAAGTCGCCGGCAGCGGCGATGGCTGTGTCCGCAACGCGTTGAAGAGACTTCAGGCTGCAGCTTGTTCGGGTCCGGTCTTGCTGTCCGATTGATCGAGAATGTTGAGCAGTTTCAGCACGCGTGCGCGCTGTACCGAGACGAGGTCGCTTTCCTCGACGAGCGTGCTCAGGCGCTTGTGAAAGTACGTCCGGTCGAGACAGCCGAGCGGATTGGCCTGGTTCGAGATGGCGAACGCCATGATCATGCGTTCGAGATGATCGAGCTGCGCATCCGCGACGCGGGCCGGCAAGCGTGTCGTGCGGGCGGCGGCCGGAGCGTGCAAGGGTTTTGGCTTTTTCATGTCATGTTGCTCGTTTCACCTTCATCCAGTTGCGAACCTCGTCGCGATCCGGCCGTCTGGCCGCGGCGCGAACAGAGTCCGTCCGATGCAGCGTCGCGAGGCCTCGGGCCTGGCTTGTCCGCATCTGCTGTGAGAGCCGGTGGAAATCGTCATCAGTCGACCATAAAGGGCAGTCGTGGACAGATAAGCGTGTATACGGCGGACAGCGCGGAAACTTGATACCGCAAGGATTTCGCGGGCCGGATTCTGGCGGAAAATCCCGCAGGGCACAAGCATGCGAAAGCGGGACGATGAGACGCGATGACGCCAAATGATCACGTCGCTGCACTCGCGCGCGTACGCGATTTCGCGATGCTCGCTACACTGCAACGACCCCATGAAGCGGAGAGAACCCGTGAGCCTGCCCGACGTGAAGGCCTTCGTATTCGACGTATTCGGCACGGCGGTCTGCCCTGAGAGCGATCCTCGGTGCGAAAATCGCACGCGCGTACAAGCCGATGCCGCAGGCGTATCTGCGCACCGCCGAAGCGCTGATGCTCGAACCCACGCAGGTATGTCTCGTGGCTGCGCATAACGACGATCTGCAGGCGGCCCGTGCATGCGGGCTTAGGACCGCGTTCGCCGCGCGTCCCTATGAACACGGTGCGGATTACGCGAAGAGACAGACGAAGGACGTAAAGGCGACGAGCGATTGGGACGTCGTCGCGAACAGTATCGAAGAAGTTGCGGATGCCGTCGGCGCATGAGGGGCGCGACGGCATCGCTCGTCATGGACGCGGTGCCGGACTCAGGCGACGCCTTCGACGACGCGGAAGTCGCGTTCGCACGCATCGCCCAGCACCTGCAAAGCTTCCTGATAGTGCGCGCTGTTGAATGCGGCGATCGCGGCATCGAGCGAATCGAACTCGATCACGACGGTGCGCTCCTTGACGCCGTCGCCTTGCGTCATCGCCGCCGGGCCGCGCACGAGCGGATGGCTGCCGCCTTCCTGAATTGCTAGCGTCGCGATCTTCGAGTATTCGAGCACCTGTTCGGGCTTGGTGATTTTTCGGTAGGCGCTGATCCAGTATCCCTTTGCCATGTTGCATCTCCCTTGATTGTCGATCGGCGGGTACCGTGAGCGGATTGCGGCGAGCGCAGGCAGTGCCGCGCGCGTGCGTTCGAATCGACAGGCAGCATAGCAAAGATGATCGCGCGTCGCGCGCGAAGGAAAGGCACGCACGCGATTGTTTGTGCGCGGGTCGCCCCGCGACGCCGCTCAGTCGGCCGCGTACTTGCGATCCAGTTCGTCGTAGAAGGGCTTGTTCACGAGACGCTGACGCTCCGCGAACGGCACGACGACGGCGGGATCTTCGTCGAGCCGGCCTTGCTGTTTGAGCGAGGACAGCGCGGTCTGCATGCCGCGCACCGCGCCCTGCAAGGCCGCGTTCGCATACAGCACGAGACTGAAGCCGAGGCGCGCAAGCTCGTCGCGGCTCGTCACCGGCGTCTTGCCGCCGATCACGATGTTGATCAGTTGCGGTGCGTTCAGCAGTTTGGGCAGCGAGGCGATCTGCTCGGGCGTCTCGACGGCTTCGACGAAGAGGATATCCGCGCCCGCTTCCACGAAGGCCTGTGCGCGCGATGGCCGCATTGAAGCCTTCGACCGCGCAGGCATCCGTGCGCGCGATGATTTGAAAGTTCTCGTCCTCGCGCGCATCGACCGCGGCGCGAATCTTGCCGACCATCTCGTCGGTCGAGATCACGGCCCTGCCCGCGAAATGGCCGCACTTCTTGGACATCACCTGGTCTTCGAGCTGGATCGCATCGGCGCCCGCGCGTTCGAGCGGCGCACCGTATGACGCACGTTCACCGCATTGCCGAAGCCCGTATCCGCATCGACGATGATGGGGACATCGACCGCATCGCGGATGCGCGAGGTATGCTCCGCAATCTCCGGCAAGCCGATGAACGCGAGATCCGGCAGGCCGAGCGACATGTTGGTGACGCCCGCGCCGGTGATGTACACGGCTTCGAAACCGAGATCGACCGCGACGCGCGCGCTCATCGCATTGAAGGCGCCGGGCAGCAGCAGGGTGTCCTTCGCATTGACCCGTTCGCGAAAGGCGGCGCGGCGGCGGGAAGAGGAAGTGGTCATGAAAGTGTCCGCTGGATAGGGAAAGAGGCGAGGGCGCGCGTGCGCGATACCTCGACACGCGTCATGCTAAAGGGTGCAGCGCTTTGATGTTTCGCGCAAGCGCGGCGGCGCGATGGCCCCGCGCACGTATCGGCGCAACGAGACGAAAGGAGATTCACACATGAACGAAGCCCTCGAAGACTGGCCGTTGCCCGCGCGCATCGTAGACAACGGCAACGGATTGGCGATGCACATGCTCGAAGCGGGCTTCGAGTCGGCGGGCAAACCGTGCATCGTGCTGCTGCACGGCTTTCCGGAACTGAGCTATAGCTGGCGCAAGATCATGCTGCCGCTCGCGGATGCGGGCTATCATGTCATCGCGCCCGATCAGCGCGGCTATGGGCGCACGACGGGCGCTGACACTTCGTTCGACGCCAGGCTCGATGCCTATTATGCTTTCCCCAATCTCGTGCGCGACGTGCTCGGCTTGCTGTGCGCGCTTGGCTACCGGCGCGCGGTGGCGGTCATTGGCCACGACTTCGGCTCGCCGGTCGCGGCATGGTGCGCGTTGATGCGCCCCGACGTGTTCGGCTCCGTCGTCATGATGAGCGCGTCGTTCGCGGGACCGCCTTCGTTCGCGTTCGGTACGGCGGCTGATCACATGCCGCACGAAGCAGCCGAGACGCCGTCAGCGGCGATGGCGCGCGCCGTCGCCGGGCTCGTGTCGCTTGATCCGCCCCGCAAGCATTATCAGTGGTACTACTCGGGCGAACGCGCCGATGTCGACATGCATCGCGCGCCGCAAGGGTTCGCGGCCTTTCTGCGGGCGTATTTTCATATGAAGAGCGCTGACTGGAGCGGCAACCAGTCGCATCCGCTCGCGGAATTGTCGGCCGAAACACTTGCAACGCTGCCCGAGTACTACGTCATGCAGGCCGACAAGACGATGGCGCAAACTGTGGCCGCGCATATGCCGGATGAGGAGCAGATCGCTTTGTGCGCGTGGTTCGGCGACGACGAACTCGCGGTCTACGCGGCGGAGTTCGGGCGCACGGGATTTCAGGGCGGATTGAACTGGTATCGCTGCGGCACCGACGAAAGCATCGGCGCGGGCTTGCGGCTGTGGTCGGGCGGCACGATCGATGTGCCCGCGTGCTTCACGCCGGCAGCAGCGACTGGGGCGTCTACCAGCGTCCCGGCGATTTCGATCAGATGCGCTTGCGCGTCTGCACGCGCTTTCGCTCGGCGCATCTGATCGAAGGAGCCGGACACTGGTTACAGCAGGAACAGCCGCAGACCGTCGCGAATCGCATCCTGCGCTTTCTGCGGCAGGACGCGCCTGGCATCTGATGCGAGGCGCGTCTCGCGCGTTCAGTGGTTCAGTGGCGCTTGATCAGGCGCGCGACGCGTTTTGCACCGAGTTGCCATTCGTAGGGATTCGCGTAGTCGAACTCGCGCACCTTGCGATAGAAGTACGGCCAGAACTTGCACGGCCAGAACTTGCCGCTCGCGCGCGACTCGTGCACGCGGGCATCGCACGACAGCCGGCGATTGTCGTTCCACGGAAAGCTGCGCTGCTCGCGCGCGGTGCGGCGCGGCGCGGCAAACCGAACACTAGCGAGTACGCATAGCGCGGGCCGTTCGACGAATTCGGCCCGGCGAAATGCAGCGTGCGCCCGTAATGGATGGTGCAATCGCAGAGATCGAACGGGCACACGACCGCTTCGGCGGTATCGAAGCCCGATACGCATTCGAGGCCGTGCGTGGTCGGATCGCTGCCGATCGGGCCATGCGGCAGCACCGGCCCGAGATGCGATCCGGCGATGAACTGCATGCAGCCGTTTTCGAGCGACACCGGCTGCAGCGGGACCCAGAAGTTCACTTCCCGATGCTCGATGCACGGATCCGTGAATGCCTCGTCCTGATGCCACGGCGTCACCGCGTCCGTATGCGCCGGCTTGTGAAAGAAGCTGTCGCTGACGAAGCGCGCCTTCGGGCCGAGCAGCTGCATGGCGACGCGCTGCGCACGGCGCGCAAGCATCGAATTCAGCAGACTGCGCTCGAAATGCGACGGATGATGTAACTGCGCGAGCTTCGGCCGCTCCGGTCCGTCTCCTTCGGGGTAGAAGTCGAACAGCATGCCTTCCTTGAAACCTGCTTTGTCGCGCAGCAGGCGGTCTCCTATCGCGCGCAAGCTCTTGACTTCAGCATGCGTAGCCACTTGTTCCAGACGGATGAAACCGTCTTTCCAGAAGCGCTCACATTGCTGCTGGGATAACGTCGTCATCTCCCTTTTTGCCCCGCTCTAATAAAGAGGTAAAGCCATTGCCATTTGCACCGACGAAGTGGAACAGCCTGTCCATGAATATTCCGTGCGCTGGCGCACCGAATAGTCCTTTTGTAGTCCCTTTGGCCCCCGATTTACCGGCTGTTGGCGCCGGCTAACCCATTGCGAATTCTTGAGTGCGAGGACGAGCGCGAAAGCGCATTACGATGCTTTCACTTTGCTCGGAAGTTTTTGCGCGATCGGGCATTTGGCAGCCCGAATTAGCATCAATATTGCGCGAATGCTCTTAGATAAGCCTGACACAAGCCTGATTATGCCAGCCGCCGAGGCAGTTTACGCGGATATTCCTACGATTACATTTCAGTTTGATGTGTTCGAAATGCGTCATCGCGATTGGCCGATCGATCCTTTTGGCGTCATGGCGGATGAAGTCGGACGACATGTCGGATAAACACTAAATAGCGAGTAAATGCGTCCGCAAATGTAAAGCGCGTGAATGATTATTGGGGCTGCGCTATAGAAGCGAAGCGTTTTGATCGAACTGCGCCGAATTGTGGCGAATATCAAACAGACGCGGCTTTGGTATGTTCGCAGTAAATGTTTCAGCATGTAACGGTTTGGATCGGCAGGAACTTCGATTTCCGGCGGCGAGTCGACGGACCTCGCGCCCGCGACCATGAAGGACGCATGAAATACGGAGGAGCAATCGATGGAGAAAGGACACGTTACCGCGCTCGATGCTGGCCGGGCGCTCGCGATCGTCGGAGTTGTCGCAGTGCATCTGTCGTTCCAGTTTCCGAATCTGCCGGGCGCGGTCACGCTGCTCGCGCGCATGGGCCAGTACGGCGTGCAGCTCTTCTTCGTCATCAGCGCGATCACCATCTTCATGACGCTGGAGATCGATCACGAGCGCTGCGGCGATGCGCGGCACGTTGCGCGGCGTTTCTACATTAAACGCTTCTTTCGCATTGCGCCGCTGTATTACGCGGCGATCGCGGTCTACGGACTCATCAGCTATGCGGCGACGCGTTCGGGCATCGAACGCGCATGGATACTCGGCGCGCACGGCCCGATGGACGTTCTGCTCAACCTGGTGTTCCTGCATGCGTTCTCGCCGACCGCGATCAACAACGTCGTGCCGGGCGGCTGGTCGATCGGCGTCGAGATGCTGTTCTACATGATCGCGCCGCTGCTGTTCTTTCTCGCGATGAATCGCACGCGATTCGCGTTCGTGACCGTGTTGTTGCTCGGTCTGTCGGCGGCGACGCTGTCCTTTAGCGATTGCAACGGCACGCTCGAATGCGACGTCAGCAACAACTCGTTCAGCTATTTCTGGCCGCCCGTGCAGGGGCCGTGCTTCATCGTCGGCATGTGGGCATGGTATGCGTTCCGCTCACATTTGCTCGGATCGTCGACGGTCGCCGTGGCGTTATCTGTCGGCTCGCGTTCGGCTTCGCGATGCTGACCGGCACGCTCGCGTGTGGCTCGCGAAGGCGCACGCGCTCGCGCCGATCTTCGTCGCCTGCAGCGCCGTCGCGTTCCTGTTGTTCGTCTGTACGCGCAACGTTTGCAGACGCGGCGACACGTGCAAGCTTGACGCGCACGATACCGCCGATGCGCCGCGCGCGAATCTGCTGCGGCGCTACGCGGCGGTATCGTGCGCGAGAGCTACGGCATCTGCTACTATCTGTGGCACTTCATCTGCGTCTATCCGAGCTTCCATTTTTTCGACCGTACCTTCGTCGCCGAAAGTCACGAGACGTCGATGGCCTTGTTCGCCGCGATGCTGATGCTCGTGCTGGTCGTGTCGTATGCGCTGTCGCGGGCGACCGATCGCCTGATCCAGGGACGCGCGACGCGCATGTCGTGCCGCCTGCTCGCTTGGGTCGACTGGCGCTTTCATGTCGTGCGCTGAACATGAGGCGTACGAGGGTGCGTGCATATGAAAAACGCCACGCGCAACAGGCTGCGCGTGGCGTTCGAAGCAAGGTCGAGCGTATGAAAAATCAGCCACTCGACACTTTCATCGGACGATCCGCCTTCGCGCGCAGTCCGTATGCGGTTAGCATGCGATAGAGCGTGACGCGAGAGATGCCGAGTTCGTCGGCCGCTTCGCCGAGCCGTCCGCGATGACGCAGCAGCGCGACCTCGATCGCCTGCCGCTCCGCCAGTTCGCGCGTCTGCGCCAGCGTCATCGGCGCGGCTTCGGCATATTCGCCGAGTTCGAGATCACTCGCGAGGATCTGACGGCCTTCGGACATCACGATCGCGCGCCGCACGCGATTGATGAGTTCGCGCACGTTGCCCGGCCAGCCGTAGTTATGCAGCGCCGCGATCGCGCAGGGCGAGAAACCGCGCAGACGGCGGCTCGCATCCTTGCGGAAGCGTTCGAGCATGTGATTGGCGAGCAGCTCGATATCCTTGCCGCGCACGCGCAGCGGCGGCTCGTCGATCTGCAGCACGCACAGGCGGTGATACAAGTCAGCGCGGAAGCGGCCTTCGATCATCGCGGCCTGCATGTCGACGTGGGTCGCGGAGATGATGCGCACGTCGACGTCGGTCGAAGTCTGGCCGCCGAGCCGCTCGATCTTGCGCTCCTGCAGGAAACGCAGCAAGCTCGCCTGGCTTTCGAGCGGTAGGTCGCCGATTTCGTCGAGAAAGAGCGTGCCGCCGTTGGCCGCTTCGACACGGCCGATCTTGCGCTGATTCGCGCCCGTGAAGGCGCCGCGCTCGTAGCCGAACAACTCTGATTGCAGCAGATGCGGCGGAATCGCACCGCAGTTGATGGCGACGAACGGCTGCTCGCGGCGCACCGAGCGCTCGTGGATGGCGATCGCGGTCAGTTCCTTGCCGGTGCCCGACTCGCCGGAGATGAACACGGGCGCATCGGTCATCGCGACCTTGCGGATCGAGCAGTAGAGTGCCTGCATCGTGTCGCACGAACCGACCATCGCGCCTTCGCAGCCGGCTTCCTTGCTGGCGTCGTTGTGGCTCGCGGCATCGTGCAGCGCGACCATGCCGTAGGCGTGGCCGACGGCATCGATGATACGGTC
The DNA here is from genome assembly GCA_029439495.1 of Caballeronia sp. BR6202001590007. Classification (GTDB taxonomy): domain Bacteria; phylum Pseudomonadota; class Gammaproteobacteria; order Burkholderiales; family Burkholderiaceae; genus Caballeronia. Next base: position 1,229 of record JAQFVI010000401.1, on the reverse strand, counting down.
CGTGCCCGAGGGCAGGGTCACGTAATCGAAGCAGAAATCGCGGATGAGCCGGCAAATCAGGATTGTCGACGTGATCGGCGTCGACCGTGGCGACCCAGCCGATCTGATACGTCGCGAGCATGTCGGTCAGCGCGGCCGATTCCTTTGCGAATCCTCGGCTCGTCAGATCGACGATGCCGGCGGCGCGCTTGCCGTTCTTGCTCGCCTTGAGCGGTTTGGCCGGATCGACGTGTTCGATATTCCAGCTCCGCGCATGCAGACGCTCGGCGAGATCCTCCGATACCGTGCGCCCGACGAAATAGAGCGTTCTAGAATCCCCGTACATGATTTTTCCCGGCTTTTTTGATGTAGGCAAAGTATGCGCTTTATCCGTCAGCCCAAAACATCCCGCAAACGATTGGCATAATTTGAATGTTTGCATTGGTCAGCGGATATCGATTAAAAATGCAGCGGCAGTTTTTTCGATGAGCAAGTTCGTCCGACAATGAACGACTCGTTTGCTTGCGCGCGAGGCTTATCTCATCGGCGTTTGATGCATGAGGAATGCAGCAGCTTTTACTGAATCGCTCAAGAACATGATTTCGCGTGCGGGCATCGGTGACGACCCGATTGGCAGCGCGCGGAAATATCAGATAATTAATCCACCTTTGCAAGCGCGAATTGCGTCATGAGTACCGACGGCGTAAAGTTCGTGAAACTTCCATCTGACAAATAAATGTCGATCATGGACAACATGGATCATTCTCTTTCGACCTGGCAGCCGAGTCTCTTGCTGGTAGACGACGACTCCGCGATGATCCGCATCATCGGCGACATGCTGGCGGAGTTTCCCGACCAGCGTTTCGCGACCACGGGCGAGACGGCGCTGGCGTTCGCGCGCGAATCGACGCCCGACCTCATTCTGCTCGATGCCAATCTGCCGAACATGACCGGCTTCGACGTCTGCGAGATCCTCAAGAAGGATGCGAAGCTCGCGCGCGTGCCGGTGATCTTTGTGACGAGCCACGACGCGCCCGCGCTCGAAGTCGACGCGTTTCGCATGGGCGCGAGCGATTACGTGATCAAGCCGCTCGTCGCCGCGCGGCTGCACTCGCGTGTGCGGGCGCAGCTTCGGCCGCGCCGCCGCGTGACCGACCACCGCCCAACTGCGCGAAGCGGGCAGCGTCGCGCCGCCCGCGCAGGCCGTCAGCACACGCGTGCTCGCGATCCTCGCGCCCGATACTCACGAC
>JAQFVI010000400.1:47309-53291 GCA_029439495.1 Caballeronia sp. BR6202001590007 | reverse complement strand
AGAAAAAAGCCCTGTGCTGCTCAAGAACCCAACCCCCGCGCATGATGCCTCAAATGCTCCCCCACGAACGAGGCGATGAAGAAATACCCATGGTCATACCCATCATGCCGCCGCACGGTCACGTCGACCCCAGCCTCGCGAGCATTACGCTCGAACACATCCGGATGAAGCTGCTTTGCAAGAAACTGATCCTCTAACCCCTGATCGATCAGAATCCCGTTAGCAAACCGCCCCGCCGGACAACTTGACGAGTTCGCTGGCATCGTACCGCGCCCAAGCCGAGCGATCCTCACCGAGATATCCGGAAAAAGCCTTCACGCCCCAAGGACATTGCGACGGCGCCGCAATCGGCGCAAACGCCGACACGGTGCGATAGATGTCCGGATTGCGCAGCGCCAGCACGAGCGCGCCGTACCCGCCCATCGAATGCCCGAAGATGCCGAGCCGATCCTCGCGCACGGGCAACTCCGCCAGCACCGCCCGACGCAAGTCCTGCGTCACATACGAATACATGCGATAACGCTCCGACCACGGCGCACGCGTCGCATCGACGTAAAAGCCCGCGCCGACGCCGAAATCCCACGCATCCTTCTCGCCGGGAATGTCCGCACCGCGCGGACTCGTATCCGGCGCGATCAGCGCAATGCCGTGCTCTGCCGCATAGCGCTGCGCGCCCGCCTTGATCGGAAACGTCTCTTCGGTACAGGTCAGCCCGGCGAGATAGAACAGCGCCGGCACCTTTGACGACGCAGCCGCCGCCAGCAAGAAGGCCGAGAAGCGCATCGGCAGGCCGATCGACTCCGATTCATGTTTGTAGATGCGCTGCACGCCACCGAAACAGCGATGTTCTTCCACGAGTTCGAGCATGGTCGTTTTCCGGTTCAGTTGATGCTCTTGAATTGAAACTGCACGTCGAAGGTCACGCGCGACGCACTCAACGCACGACGTTCAGCACCTCGTAGCACGCGCCCATCGTATGATAGTCGGTTTTGCTCGCCGGGCTCTTTTCATCGCTGTACTGGCGGTTGTCGCGTGACAGGATCCGATACCACGCGCCCCACTTGTGATCAACGAAATGTTCCCAGCTATAGGCCCACAGGCGATCGTATTCGGTCCAGTAACGCACGGCGGCCTGCGCATCGCCCTCACGCTCCATGCGCTCGGCCAGCAAGGCGGCGGCCGCCAGCGATTCGGCCTGCACCCAGAAATACTTGCCCTCGTCGTAGAACTTGCCTTCGGGANTGCCACGCTTCCGGACGATGCCGGTCGAGGATCAGCAGCAGCTTCGCCCATTCGGTCTGATGCCCCGGCTGAAAACCCCACGGACGAAAGATGTTCGTGCGATCGCCCTTGTTGTAATCCCAGTCGATCGACCAGTCCGGCTTGTAGTGCTCCCAGATCAGTCCGCCCGCGAGCTTCGCCTGACGGTTCACCATGTTGTTGACAAGCAGCGCGGCACGATCGAGATAGCACGCTTCGCCGGTCGCTTCGAACGCGGCGAGAAAGGCTTCGCACGCATGCATGTTCGCGTTCTGGCCGCGATAGTCGGACACGATCCAGTCCGCGCTCGCTTCGTCCTTGTACAGCCCGTGCTCCGCGTCCCAGAAGTGCCGCTCCATCACGTCCCACGTCTCGGCGAGATATTCGCGCGCTTCGTCGATGCCCGCCTCGACCGCCTTCGCATACGCGAGCACGACGAAGACGAGACCGTAGCAATGATTGGTCGCATCGGTGACGTCCCGGCCTTCGAGCGTCCACGCATAGCCGCCCGTTTCGAGATTGCGATGAAACGCGCGCAGATATTCGATGCCGTGCACGACGCCACCGCGATATTCGTCAGGGCCGAAGTGCTTGTAGGCCATCGCATAGTTGAAGACGAAACGCGTGCTCGATACGAGATGCCGCGACTTGCGATCGTAGATCGTGCCGTCGTTCTTGTAGTAGTGGAAGAAACCGCCCGCCGGATCCATGCAATGCGGGTGATAGAATGTCATGATGCGCAGCGCGTGATCGAGCAGAAAAGCACGCGAGCGGAAGTCGGGTTGCGGCTGTGCGGATGCGGACATGGCTGAATGGGTCGGAGCTGAGTGGGTACTGGCTTGATGATGCGGCCATTGCCGAAGCGACGGCAGCGCGAACGTAGACGGCGCCGCAAAGTTTAAGGGGTAACGCGCGAGCCGTCAGAGCCGTCGCCGGCTGCAAGTCGCAGGCCCGTGAAATACGCTGGAACGCATGCCTCATCAGCCTAGGGAAAACACGTAAAACCGGGGTTAACCCCATCTTTGCCGGCAACCTCTCAAAAAACGACTATATTTATGTCACGATGAACATCATAACGACGTGCGGAAAAAACAGCGTCTTTCTTCACACGAAACCAGCTGCACGTCTTGCGTCAAACCCCTTTGTGCAAGGGGTTTTCGACGATGAAGCGGCATGCGGCGGCGTTTTCGCATATCGCCCTGCGAACGCGACGTATAGCGCAGCGTGGTCTTGTCGACGCTTTTTGATCCATCTACCTTGGAGGCCATTCCAAATGAAGGCATACAGGAGAGAGACATGGCCTCGAGTTCCACGAGTCCTGCAGTACATCCGGTCGACGAGCGATTGCCGACCGGGCAATCGCTGACGCTCGGCATTCAGCACGTCTTCGTGATGTACGCGGGCGCCATCGCAGTGCCGCTGATCCTCGGCGCGGCGATGGGCTTGAGCAAGGACCAGGTCGCCTTCTTGATCAGTGCGGACCTTGTTTTCATGCGGCGTCGCGACCTTGATCCAGACGCTCGGCTTGTGGATTTTCGGCATCCGCCTGCCGGTGATCAATGGACTGCACGTTCGCCGCCGTCGGTCCGATGGTCGCCATCGGCACCAACCCCTCGCTAGGCATTCTCGACGTGTTCGGCTCGACCATCGCGGCGGGCGTGATCGGCACGGTGATCGCGGTGATCGGCCTGTCGTTGATGGGCGTCGGCAATCCCGAATACGGCAATCCGGTCTATCTGCTGCTGTCGCTCGTCGTGCTGTCGCTGATCCTGCTCATCAACAAGTTCGTGCGCGGATTCATCGCGAATATTTCGGTGCTGCTCGGTATCGTCGCGGGCTTCGTCATCGCCGCGATGCTCAGCCGCGTGAATCTCGACGGCGTCGCGCATGCGCCGTGGGTCGGCATCGTGCTGCCGTTTCACTTCGGCATGCCGCACTTCGATCCGCTGTTGATCCGATGGTCATCGTCATGTTCGTGACCTTCATCGAATCGACGGGCATGTTCCTCGCCGTCGGTGATCTCGTCGAGCGTCCGGTCGATCAGAAGGCGCTCGTGCGCGGCCTGCGCGTCGACGAGCTCGGCACGCTGATCGGTGGCATCTTCAATCGTTTCCGCATACGTCGTTTTCGCAAAACGTCGGCCTGATCGGCGTGACGGGCGTGAAGAGCCGCTTCGTCTGCGCGACCGGCGGCGTGATTCTCGTCGTGCTCGGCCTCTTCCCGAAGATGGCGCAGATCGTCGCGTTGGTGCCGCCCTTCGTGCTCGGCGGCGCAGGCATCGTGATGTTCGGCATGGTCACTGCGAACGGCATCAAGACGCTGTCGCGCGTCGATTCGCGAGGAATCACCACAACCTGTTCATCGTCGCGGTGAGCGTCGGCATGGGCATGGTGCCGGTCGTCGCGCCGAAGTTCTTCTCGCAGTTGCCGCATGCGCTGGAGCCGATTCTTCACAGCGGCATTTTGCTGGCGTCGGTATCGACGGTGATTTTGAACGTCGTGTTCAACGGCGTGTGCAAGGAACGCGATGCGCGCTGCGAGGCACGCGAAGCCGCGCATGAATTCGAAGGCGCGGCGCACGCGGGCGATGCGCATTGAAGGTGTTGTGTTGTGGTAGTGCTTGCGTTGAGCGCCCCGGTGGGAGCCGCGGCGTTTTTTTGGCCGGATGTGGCGCAGCCTGTTCGGACTCACTACACTCAACGACACCTCGCTAAGCTTCTTCGGCGTCGTCTCACACTTGGCAATCGGAGCCTCTGTTGTCGTGACGCCAGCGAGGCATTCTTATTTGCTCTCCCCGAGCAAGAGTCCGCGATGCTTCAAGGCTCACTGCAGCGGCCTGTTCGCTATCGCCACCCACCCCCAACGCCCGATAAAGCGCAACCAGACTCACCAGCCACTGCGTCCGCGCCGCGATCAGCCCCTGCTGCGCGCCATACAAATCCTGCTGCGCCGCAAGCACGCCCAGATAACTGTCAACGCCGTTCCGATACCGCAGCATCGACAACTCCAGCCTCCGCGACTGCGCGCTCACGTCTCGTTCGAGCGCCGCGATCTGCGAATCGAAGTTCATCCGCGACTTCGCGGAACGCCACCTGAATCGACTTCTCGTACTGCGCGATGCGAATGTCTTTCTGAATGTTCGCCAGATCCAGATTCGCGATGTTCTGCCCGCCCGCGAAAATTGGCAGCGTGATCGTCGGCGCGAAACTCCATGCCGCGGAACCCGGCTTGAACAGTCCGCCGAGCGTCGGCGACAGGCTGCCGAAGCTGCCCGTCAGCGAGATGCTCGGAAAGAACGCCGCCCGCGCCGCGCCGATGTCCGCATTCGCCACGCGCAGGTTCTGTTCGGCTTCCATGATGTCCAGCCGCCGCGTCAGCAACGCCGAGGGCAACTCGGCCGGTATGTCTGCGAGCAGGTCCTGACCATTCAGCGGCGCGCCCGCCGGAAGATCGTCGGGCATCGGTTCGCCGTGCAGCAACACGAGCGCGTTGACCGCCTGCGCCCGCGCCGTTGCTGATCGCGAGCGGCAGCGTGCCGAGGATGAACGCGAGCGACGTCATCAGGATCGGCCGCAGACGCAACCGCGCCGCTTCTATCGCCGCTTCGATCGGTCCCATCTTTTCCGACAGTTGCAACTCGCGCGCGAATTCGACGATCAGAATCGCGTTCTTCGCGGACAAGCCGACCGTCGTCAGCAAACCGACCTGGAAATACACGTCGTTTTCGAGGCCGCGCACGGTCACGGCAAAAAGCGCGCCGACTACGCCGAGCGGCACGACCATGATCACGGAGAAAGGAATCGACCAGCTCTCGTACAGCGCCGCGAGGCACAGGAACACCACCAGAATGGAGATGCCACAGGATCGGCGCCTGGTTGCCAGACTGGATCTGCTGCAGCGACAGTCCCGTCCATTCGAAGCCGATGCCCGCCGGCAGCTTCGCGGCGAGCGCCTCCATCGTGGCCATCGCCTGTCCGGTCGATTTGCCGCGCGCCGCCGTGCCCTGGATCTCGATCGACGACGCGCCGTTGTAGCGTTCGAGCTTCGGCGAGCCGAAGCCCCATGTGCTGGTCGCGAACGACGAGAACGGCACCATCGCGCCGGACGCGTTGCGCACGTACCAGTTGTCGAGGTTCGCCGGGTTCATGCGAAACGGCGCGTCGCCCTGTAGCGTCGCCCTGCAAATAGACCTTCTTGATGCGGCTGTCGGTATCGAGGAAGTTGTTCACGTAGCTCGACGCCCACGCGATCGAAAAGCTCTGGTCGATGGCGGCGGGCGTCACGCCCTGTGCGAGCGCCTTCTCGCGGTCGATGTTCACCTTGAACTGCGCGGTATCGTTCAGGCCGTTCGCCCGCACGTTCGCGAGCACCGGGTCCTGTACCGCCATGTGTAGCAACTGTGCGCGCGCTTGCATCAGCTTGTCGTGGCCGACGCCGCCGCGATCCTGCAACTCGAAGTCGAATCCCGACGCCGTGCCGAGTTCCGGAATCGACGGTGGATTCACCGGAAAGACGAGCGCGTTGCGATAACCGGCGAAACGGCCGAACGTGCGCCCGACCAGCGCCTGAATCTTCTGCTGCGCGCCCGTGCGCTGCGCGTAGTCCTTCAGGCGCACGAACACGAGACCAGAGTTCTGTCCGCGCCCCACGAAGCTGTAGCCGTTCACGGTAAAGACGGACTCGACGATTGCCGCTTCGTCCTTCAGCAGATAGCCGGCGACGT
>JAQFVI010000400.1:0-47296 GCA_029439495.1 Caballeronia sp. BR6202001590007 | reverse complement strand
GCGACGGATCACATGCGCGATACCGACGCCATACCGCTCGCGGCTCCGGTCGAAGCTGCGGTTGAACCAGCCAAAGAAACCGGTCTTCCGCTCTTCGTGCCCCTTCGGCAAGGGCTTCAGAATGGTCGCGCACAGGGCGGGCGTGAGGGTCATCGCGGTGAGCACGGACAGCACCATCGCGGAGACGATCGTCAGCGAAAACTGGCGATAGATCGCGCCGACCGAGCCGCTCGAAAAAGCCACCGGCACGAATACCGCCGACAGCACGAGCGCGACGCCGATCAGCGCGCCGGTGATCTGGCTCATCGCCTTGCGGGTCGCTTCCTTCGGCGCGAGCCCTTCCTCGCTCATCACGCGCTCGACGTTTTCGACGACGACGATCGCATCGTCGACGAGCAGGCCGATCGCGAGCACCAGCCCGAACATCGACAGTGTGTTGATGGAGAAGCCCATCGCCGCCATCACGCCGAAGGTACCGAGCAGCACGACCGGCACCGCGAGCGTCGGAATCAGCGTCGCGCGCAGGTTCTGCAGGAACAGATACATCACGAGGAACACGAGCACGACGGCTTCGATAGCGTCTTCACAACATCCGCGATGGATTGCCTGACGAACGGCGTGGTGTCGTACGAATACGCGACGACGAGCCCGGCGGGAAGAACTTCGACAGCTCGTCGATCTTCGCGCGCACGGCGTCGGCAGTGGCGAGCACGTTCGCGCCCGTCGCGAGCTGCAGTGCCTGTTGCACGTCGACGGGTGTGAGGCCGAATTGCGTGAGCTTTGCAGGATCGAGCCAGATGCGCATCGCGTACTGCGTGTCGAACAGGTTCACCGTGCCGACGCCGTTCAGACGGCTGATCGGATCCTGCACCTGCGAGGCCACGTAGTTCGCGAGATCGTTGCGATCCGCTGTCGTCCTGCGACACGAACGCGAGCACCAGCAGGAAGCTGCTGCTTGACTTCGTCACCGACAGCCCGAGTTGCTGGACGATCTGCGGCAGATTCGGCGTCGCCAGTTGCAGCTTGTTCTGCACCTGGACCTGCGTGATGTCCGCGTTGGTGCCCGGCGCGAAGGTCAGCGTGACGGTGGCGGTATCGTCCGACGTCGACGAGATGTAAAGCAGGTGATCGAGCTCGCTCATCTGCTGCTCGACTACCTGCGTGACGGTGTTCTCGACCGTCTGCGCCGATGCGCCTGAATACATCGCGCTCACCTGGATGGTCGGCGGCGTGACCGTCGGATATTGCGCGACGGGCAGTGTCGAGATCGACGCGAGCCCGGCGAGCATTACGAGAATGGCGATCACCCACGCGAAGATCGGGCAATCGATGAAAAACTTGGCCATCGGTGCGTGTCCCCTTCCTTACGCGCGCCGGCTGCGGGCAGCGCACGCGGCGCACTCGCCGGCACGGCCTTCACGGTCATGCCCGGCCGCACCTCGTCGATGCCTTCGACGATCACGCGCTCGCCCGCCGCCACGCCGCGCTCGACGATCCAGTTCTGCCCGGACATGCCTGAGGTGACGAGCGGGCGCATCGCGGCGCGGCCGTCCTTGTCGACGACCATCGCGACGGGCGTGCCCTTCTGGTCGTGCGTGACGCCCGCGACGGGCACCAGCAGCGCGCGCGGATTCACGCCTTCCTCGATGCGCGCGCGCACGAACATCCCCGGCAGCGGCACGCGGTCCTTGTTTTCGAACACCGCGCGCACGGTGACCGAACCCGTCGAACGATCGACGGTCACGTCGCTGAACTAGAGCCGGCCCTTGTGCGGATATTCGCGCCTGTCTTCGAGGATCAGCGTGACCTGCATGCCGTCCGCAGCGTTCGCGGCGTCCGACGCGTTCTTCGCGTTCGAGTCGAGCCGGCCTTCCTGAATCTGGCGGCACAGTTTCAGTCCGTCGAGACTCGATTGCGTGAGGTCGACGTACAATAGATAGGATCGAGTTGCTGGACGGTGACCATCAGCGTGGCCTGGCTCGCCTGCACATACGCGCCCGGCGTGACCTGCGACAGCCCCGCCTGACCGCCGACCGGCGCGACGACGCTGGTGTAGCCGAGGTCGATCTGCGCACTGCGCACGGATGCCTTGGCCGCGGTCACGTCGGCTTGCGCCTCCCGCTCGGCCGCGACGGTGTTGTCGCGCTCCTGCTTGCTGACCGCGTTCGAGGCGGCGAGCACGTCGTAGCGCGCGGCCTGCGCGGATGCGGTGACGAGATTCGCTTGGGCCTTGGCGAGCGAGGCCTTCGCGCTGTCGAGCCTGGCTTGATACGGCGCAGGATCGATCGTGTAGAGACGCTGGCCCTGCTTCACGACGCTGCCTTCGGTGAATTCGCGCCTGAGCACGATGCCGTCGACGCGCGCACGCTTGAGCATCGAGAAACGCGCTCGTGCGTCCCGGCAGTTCGCTGACGACCGGCACCGCGTCCCGACGCCGACCTCGGGTACGGGCGGCTTCGCGGGCCGATGCTGCTCGCCGCAGGCCGCCAGCACGACGGCGGCCACGATACCGGCGAGGCGAGTTGGAATCCGTTCGAAAAGCATTGAGCGCAAACCCCTGTTGACTGGAAATGAAGGTGTGCGCACGCTCTTTGCGACGAAACTCGTGCCGCGCACACGACGTGTTCTTGCCGATGCGGACCGTATAACTCGCGGGCGATTACAGGAAGGGATTTGATCAGCAACCCGAAGAAACGGGCGTGCTCGAAGAAATGTGACGCGGCGCAATGCTTTTTTGCAAAAACGCCGAAACCTGCGGCAGAGATTCGAAAAACGACGCTAGAAAAAAGCCTGAGACGGCTTCCCGCTCGGGCTCGATGAAGCTGGACGAATCGCGCGACGCTCAGCCGGCCGCCGCCGATGCCGCCTTCGGCGCGCTCGCCGCACCGTAGTCGACCGGCGCATCCGCGGGGCGCGGCGCGGCGCCCCGCGGATGCTCGATCCAGCCGCCGCCGAGATACTGATATAGATCGACGAGGTTGGTCAGGCGATTGAGCCGCGCCGAAATCAGCGTCTGCTGCGCCGAATACAGATCGGTCTGCGCGATCAGCACGGTCAGATAGCTGTCCACACCGTTGCGGTAGCGCAGATCCGACAGTTCCAGGCGACGGCTCTGCGACTTGACGAAACGCTCCAGCGACTGGATCTGCTGATCGTAGGTGCCGCGCGCCGCGAGCCCGTCGGCGACTTCGCGGAACGCCGTCTGGATCGCCTTCTCGTAGTTGGCGATCTCGATGCGCTTCTGGATGTTCGCCAGATCGAGATTGGCGATGTTCTGCCCGCCCTCGAAGATCGGCAGATCGATCGTCGGCGAGAACGACCACGCCGCCGAACCCGGCTTGAACAGGCCGCCGAGCGACGGCGACAGCGTGCCGAAGCTGCCCGTCAGCGAGACCTTCGGGAAGAAGGCCGCGCGCGCCGCGCCGATGTTCGCGTTCGCCGCCAGCAGCGATTGCTCGGCCGCGGCGATATCCGGACGGCGCGTCAGCAAATCCGACGGCAGGCCCGCCGGAATGTCCGACAGCAGGTTCTGCGTGTCGAGCGGCATGCCCTTGGGCAGATCCTCCGGCAAGGGCTCGCCGATCAACTGCACCAGCGCGTTTTCCGCCTGCGCGTGCAGACGCGCCTGCGCCTGCAGGTTCGACTGCGCCTGCTGCACGATGCCTTCGGACTGGCGCAGGTCGAGTTCCGAGCCGGTGCCGTTGTCGAACTGCAGCTTCGTGATGCGATACAACTCCTGCGCCGTTTTCAGCGTGTTCTCGGTGACGACGAGCTGATCGTCGTAGGCGAGCATCGTCAGATACTGGTCCGCCACCGACGACACGAGCGCGATCTCCGCCGCCTTGCACGATTCCGCGGTCGACAGATACTGTGCCAGCGCCTGATCCTTCAGGCTCTGCACGCGGCCGAAGAAGTCGATCTCCCACGATGCGTTCAAGCCGACTGAATACTGGTTCGAGATGGTCTGGTTGAAGAACGACAGGTCGCGCNCGGCGCGCGTGATGCGGTATTGCGCCTGCGCCGCCTGCACGTTCAGCACCGACACGCGCAGATCGCGATTGTTCTTCAGCGCGATCGCGACGATTTCCTTCAGGCGCGGATCGGCGAAGAAGTCGCGCCAGCCGATCTCCGGCGCGCTCTGACCGTTCGCGGTGCGGCCGTTGCTCGCGCCCGAAGACGCATCGGGCTGCGTCGCATAGACGCCGCCCGTCGGGAACGTCTGCGACACCGGCGCGTCCGGACGCTGATACTTCGGCGCCATCGTGCAGCCCGCGGCGAACAGCGCCACGGAAGCCGCGATCAAGGAATGTTTAAGCATCTCAATGTCCTTCCTTACCGTTCGTACCTTCGATCTCGCCAGACGAGCCCGGAGCCGGCATGTCCTTGCTCTTGCTGAATTTCGAAATCACGACGAAGAACATCGGGATCGTGAAAATCGCCAGGAAGGTCGCGGTCAGCATGCCGCCAATCACGCCCGTGCCGATCGCGTGCTGGCTCGCCGAACCCGCGCCGTTGCTGATCGCGAGCGGCAGCACGCCGAGAATGAACGCGAGCGAGGTCATCAGAATCGGGCGCAACCGCAGGCGCGCCGCTTCCATTGCCGCTTCCACCGTCGACATGTCCTGCATGCGCAGCTCACGCGCGAATTCCACGATCAGAATCGCGTTCTTCGCCGACAGACCCACCGTCGTCAGCAGGCCGACCTGGAAGAACACGTCGTTTTCCAGACCGCGCAGGGTCGCCGCGAGCAGCGCGCCCAGCACGCCGAGCGGCACCACCATGATGACCGAGAACGGAATCGACCAGCTTTCGTACAGCGCCGCGAGACACAGGAACACAACCAGGATCGAGATGCCGTACAGGATCGGCGCCTGCGAACCCGACTGGCGTTCCTGATACGACAGGCCCGTCCACTCGTAGCCGATGCCCGCCGGCAGCTTCGCCGCGATCGCCTCCATCGCCGTCATCGCCTGACCGGTCGACTTGCCCGGCGCGGCCGCGCCCTGGATTTCTACCGCCGAGATGCCGTTGTAGTGTTCGAGCTTCGGCGAGCCATAGATCCAGTTGCCGGTCGCGAACGACGAGAACGGCACCACGGTTCCGCCGGAATTGCGCACGTACCACTTGTTCAGATCTTCTGGCGACATGCGGAACAGACCGTCGCCCTGCACGTACACCTTCTTGATCCGGTTGTCGATGTCGAGGAAGTTGTTCACGTACTGCGACGCCCACGCGATCGAGAAGGTCTGGTCGACATCCGAGATCGCGACGCTGAGCGCGTTGGCCTTCTCGCGATCGATGTTCACCTTGAACTGCGGCGTGTCGTTCAGGCCGTTCGGGCGCACCTGCGCGAGCGTCGGGTCCTTCGCCGCCATGCCGAGCAGCACGTTGCGCGCTTCCATCAGCTTCGCGTGGCCGACGCCGGAGCGATCTTGCAGTTCGAAGTCGAAGCCCGCCGCCGTGCCGAGTTCCGGAATCGAAGGCGGATTGACCGGGAACACCATCGCGTCCTTGTACGGCGCGAAGTGCCCGAACATGCGGCCGACCAGCGCCTGCACCTTCTGGTCGCCGTGCTGGCGGTCCGCGTAGTCCTTCATCCGCACGAACACGAGACCCGAGTTCTGGCCGCGGCCCGCGAACGAGAAGCCGTTCACCGTGAACACCGACTCGACGATCGATTTCTCGTCGTTGAGCAGGTAGTCCTGGACGTCCTTCAGCACATGCGCCGTGTATTCCTGCGTGGAACCGGCCGGCGCCTGCACCAGCACGAACATCGTGCCCTGGTCCTCGTCGGGCAGGAACGACTTCGGCAGGCGCAGGAACAGCATGCCCACCGCGACGATCACCACCAGATAGATGATCAGCCAGCGGCCCGAGCGGCGGATGACATGCTGCACGCCCTTGTGATACTTGTCCTGGCTCTTGTTGAAATTACGGTTGAACCAGCCGAAGAAACCCTTCTTCTCCGGCTCGTGGCCTTCCGGATGCGGCTTGAGCAGCGTCGCGCACAGCGCGGGCGTCAGAATCAGCGCGACGGCGACCGACAGCACCATCGCCGCGACGATCGTCAGCGAGAACTGCCGGTAGATGGCGCCGACCGAACCACTCGAGAACGCGACCGGCACGAACACCGCCGACAGCACCAGCGCGACGCCGATCAGCGCGCCGGTGATCTGGCCCATCGCCTTGCGGGTCGCCTCGCGCGGCGACAAATGCTCCTCCGACATCACGCGCTCGACGTTTTCCACGACCACGATCGCGTCGTCCACCAAGAGGCCGATGGCGAGCACGAGACCGAACATCGACAGCACGTTGATCGAGAAGCCCACCGCCGACATGATCGCGAACGTGCCGAGCAGCACGACCGGCACCGCGATCGTCGGGATGATCGTCGCCCGCAGGTTCTGCAGGAACAGATACATCACGAGGAACACGAGCACGATACCTTCGATCAGCGTCTTGACCACCTCCTCGATCGACAGGCGCACGAACGGCGTGGTGTCGTACGGATACTTCACGACTAGTCCGTTCGGGAAGTACTTGGACAGCTCGTCGATCTTCTGACGCACCAGTTTCGCGGTATTGAGCGCGTTCGCGCCCGTCGCAAGCTGGATACCGAAGCCCGCCGTCGGCTGGCCGTTGTACTTGGTGTCGAAGTTGTAGTTTTCACCGCCGAGTTCGATCTTCGCGACGTCTTTCAGGCGCACTTGCGAGCCGTCCTGATTGACCTTCAGCAGGATGTTGCCGAACTGTTCGGGCGTTTGCAGCAGCGTGGCTTCCGTGATGGTCGCCTGCAGCATCTGACCCGGCACCGCCGGTGTGCCGCCGAGCGAGCCCGCCGCCACCTGCACGTTCTGGTTCGATATCGCGTTCTTCACGTCGACCAGCGTCAGCGCGAAGTTGGTGAGCTTGGTTGCATCGAGCCAAATCCGCATCGCGTACTGCGAGCCGAACAGCGTCACCGTGCCCACGCCGTCGATCCGCGACAGCGGATCCTGCACCTTCGACGCGACATAGTTGGCGAGGTCGTACTTGCTCATGCTGCCGTCTTCGGACACGAATGCGAGCACGAGCAGGAAGCTCGACGACGACTTCGTGACCTTCGTGCCGAGCTGCTGCACGACCTGCGGCAAGAGTGGCGTCGCGAGCTGCAGCTTATTCTGCACCTGAACCTGCGCGATGTCCGGATTAGTGCCCGCCGCGAACGTCAGCGTGATGGTGGCCGTGCCCGAGTCATCCGAGGTCGACGACAGATACAATAGGTGATCGAGACCGCTCATCTGCTGCTCGATCACCTGCGTCACGGTGTTTTCCACCGTGCTCGCCGAGGCGCCCGGATACGACGCGCTGATCTGGATGGCAGGCGGCGCGATCGTCGGATACTGCGCAACCGACAGCGTGAAGATCGACGCCAGACCGGCCAGCATCAGAATGATGGCGATCACCCACGCGAAGATCGGGCGATCGATAAAAAACTTTGCCATGTAACAGGCTCCCTGTTTTTACTGCGACGCGCCCAAGGCAGCCGAGGCCGCCTGCGCACCCGATGCGGCCGGTGCCTGCGCTGCCGCGGTGCCCGAGGCACCCAACGCGCCGCCGGCAGTGTTCGCGGGATAAGGCAGCTTCGCGTCGACCGGCTTCACCTGCATGCCGGGCTTGGCCTTCTCGACACCGTTGACGATCACGCGATCGCCCGCGTTGAGGCCGCTGTCGACCACCCAGTTCTGGCCGTAGGTGCCGCTCGTCACGAGCTGGCGCAGTTCGACCTTGTCGTCCTTGTTGACGACGAGCGCGGTCGGCTGGCCCTTCTGATCGCGCGTGATGCCGATCTGCGGCACGACCAGCGCATGATCGTTGACGCCTTCCTGGATGCGCGCGCGCACGAATATGCCCGGCAGCAGCACGCGGTCCTTGTTCTGGAAGGTCGCGCGGACCGTGACCGAGCCCGTGCTCTGGTCGACGCTCACGTCGGAGAACTGCAGCTTGCCCTGCTCGGCATACTGACGGCCGTCTTCGAGCACCAGATTCACCTTCGTGGCGTGGATGCCTTCGGTCTGCAGGCGCCCTTCCTGGATCTGGCGGCGCAGCTTGAGGCCGTCGACGCTCGACTGCGTCAGATTGACGTAGATCGGGTCGAGCTGCTGCACGGTCGAGAGCAGCGTCGCCTGGCTCGCCTGCACGTAGGCGCCCGGCGTCACCGACGACAGACCGATGCGGCCCGTGATCGGCGAGACGACGTCCGTGTAGCTCAGATTGATCTGCGCGGTGTCGACGGCGGCCTTGCCCGCGGCGACATCGGCGACGGCTTGGCCCTGCGCGGCGACGGCGTTGTCGTAGTCCTGCTTCGACACGGCGTTCGCGGCAACCAGCACCTTGTAGCGATTCACCAGCGCGTTCTGCGAGGCGACGTTCGCCTGCGCCTTCGAAAGCGATGCCTTCGCGTTGTTCAGCGCGGCGATGTACGGCGCCGGGTCGATCTTGTACAGGCGCTGGCCCTGCTTGACGTCGTTGCCTTCGGTGAATTCGCGGCGCAGCACGATGCCGTCGACCCGCGCGCGCACCTGCGCGACGAGATAGGCGCTGGTGCGACCCGGCAGTTCGGCGACAACCGGCACGGAAGTCGGCTGCACGGTAACGATGCCCACTTCGGGCGTTTGCGGCGGAGGTGCTGACTGTTTTTGTCCGCAGGCGGCCAGAAAAGCNGCGACCTCTGTCTAAGACTGAAGGTGAAGTGAGTGNCACGCGCGCCGCCAGCAGCACAGGAACGGCCTGAACGGACCATCTCGAAAAACAGACGCAGTGTAAACACCTCACCGCTGGTACTTGGGCTACTGATCGGTAGGTGGTATTGTATATACATTCGCGAATGAATGTAAAAACTAACGCAATTCAATCTTACAGCGCAATCTTACAGCGCGTTAGGCGAAATTTGCTTGAAATCCAGTGAGTTAGACAAACGCTTGACGCAAGCATCGCCACGGGCCGGGCGCAACGAGTGAAAAAGGGAGAACACGGCCAGCGGCCGCACGATATGGTCAGACGAACCAAGGAAGAGGCGCAGGCGACCCGCAACAAGGTGCTCGACGCCGCCGAACACGTTTTCTACGAGAAAGGCGTGTCGCGCACGACGCTCGCGGACATCGCGCAGGCGGCCGGCGTCACGCGCGGCGCGATCTACTGGCACTTCACGAACAAGAGCGATCTCTTCAACGCGATGTTCGATCGCAGCCTGCTGCCGCTCGACGAACTCGTCGAATCGACGCTAGACGGCAAGAAAACCGATCCGCTCGCCCGGCTGCGCGAACTGTTCATCTGGTGCATGTGCAACATCACGACCGACGAGCAGCGCCGCCGCGTGTTCGACATCCTGTTCATGAAATGCGAGTTCGTCGAGGAGATGGGGCCGGTGCGCGAGCGGCATCAGAACAACATGCGCGACGGCATGGAGCGCATCGAGCGGGCACTGCGCAATGCGGTGGAAAAGCAGCAACTGCCCGCCGCGCTCGACACACGCCGCGCGGTGATCATTCTCCACTGCATGTTCACCGGCATCCTGCACGACTCGCTGATGCTGCCCGACATTGTCCATCCGGAGCGCGACGCCGAAGCGCTCATCGACGCCTGCTTCGACGCGCTGCGCTACAGCCCCGCCCTGCTCGCGACGCGCGGCGCCTGACGCCCGGCGCCCTTCGCTTGCCGATCAGCACTCGCCGAAGCGCGCCCGCTGATTCGACGCATAGATGGTTGTCGCGCGCGGGCGGCTCGCCCGATTCGAGCGCCGCGATCCATTCGTCGGTCGTCAGCACGGTCGCGAAGCGCGATTGCATCACCACCGTGAAGACGCGGTGGATTTCCTCCGCCGTCGCCCGTCCGACGCGGTTCTCGTACGGCACGGAACCGGTTGCATCGGTGAGAAACTCGACCGACAGGCTCGCATGTACCGCGTACTTCACGGTGGAATCGTCGCAGTTGTGGGTCATGTAGCCGGCGATCGTCAGCGTGTCGATCTCGTTGCGCTTCAGCCAGTCGGCCAGATCGGTGCCGGCAAACGCGCTCGGCAGTGATTTTTCCAGGTAATGCGCGCGCGGCCACGACGCCACCGTCTCGTGCAGTTCGGCCAGTTGCGAGCAGCGCACGAAGATCGGCGCGCCGGCGGGCGCGAAGTTCTGCACGACGACGACCGGCACGCCGTGACGTTCGGCGGCATCCATCGCGCGGCTGATCTGCGCGAGGTCCGCGAGCGCGTCGCGCACGCGCGCCGGGTCGAGCGGGATGCGCAACGCTTCGGTGACTTCCATCCTTGCCTCCAGAGAAGCTTCCATCCTTGCCTCCAGAGAAGCGGAACCGCGTACCTGCTTTATCGCGTAGTCGAGCGAAGTCGTCTGTACGGCGGCTCGCTATGCCGTCTCGTCGATGCGATCGACGCGCGACGGATAGAAGGCGAGATAACCCTTGATCGCGGCGGCGGAATCGAGCGGCGTCTCGTAACTCCACGCGGCGTTCTCGACCGGGCCTTCCTCGGTCATCAGATGGTAGTAGGTGGCCTGTCCCTTGTACGGGCAGTGCGAAGTGTGGATCGAGCGTTCGAGGCGCGCCATGTTGACGTCGGCGCGCGGGAAATAGTGCACGTTCGGCAGACCGGTTTCGGTGAGCGTCATCGATGCATGCGTGTCCGCGTAGGTGACGCCCTGATGAATCACGCGGCAGCGCCGTGGATTCGGCGCGATCTCGACGCGGTGCGCCGCTTCGTGTCCGTCGTTCAGATCCGTGCTCATCGTGATGCCCTCCGGCGCGCCACCCGACGCGAGATAAACCGCGAAGAAAACCGCATCAAAACCAGAAGCCACGTGCGATTCGCTCAGCGCACGCCCGTGGCTTCATTACGAGACAAAAATTAACCTTCCAGGTTGCGCGCCGGGCCGACAGTTTCGGTCCGCGCGCTACGCGGACTTACTGAATGCTCCAGTGAAACGCGGCCTTGGCCTTGCCCTGACCGGCGACGCTCACCGATTGTTTCTTTTCCTGATCCTTGTATTTCGCGTACACCGTATAGGCTGCCCGCCGGGAGCTTGACGAGCATGTACGGTCCCATCGCCTCGGCGCTCAGCACTTCTGCGCCGCCCTTCGCCGCGACGATGCACACATGCACGTTCGACAGATAATCCGCCGTCGGACCGGTAAAGCGCAGCGACAGCGGCCAGTGCGCCTGTTCGCGCTGCAGCGCATGCGATTCGTCGAGGCCGACGCCGCCCGACGTGTACACACGTCGCCTTGCGTCTGGACCTGCGGCAGGCCGCCGCCGTTGGTGTTGCCGGCGCTCGACGTGTCGGCGGTGCCGCCGCCCGTCGTGCCCGCCGCACCGGATGCCTGCGCCCACGCGCCGTCCGCCAAAGCCGCCGCGATCACCGCGACTGCCATCTTTCCCGCGATTCTGGTCGTCTTGAAGCTCATGTTGTTTTCTCCTTTATCCGATGCCGCCGCGCCGCTCGGACGCCGACGGCTCGCTGATCGAGGCCCGATGCGTGACCCTCACGCGATTGGGCGCCGATGCAGTGCAGAGCATGCATCGTGCCCGCATCGCGCGTCAGCCGACGTGAACCTGACAGCCGACCGACGGAGAATCAGCCCAGATCGACCGACACGAAAATCTGCGCGTTGTCGCGCTGGAACAGCAGCGCGATGCTGTCGCCGGCATGCGAGATGACCGTGCGCAGTTGCTGCGGCGTCGTCACCAGCTGGCCGTTCACGGCAAGGATCACGTCGCCCGGCTGGATGCCCGCATTCGCCACCGCGCCGTTGCTTTGCTGCACGAGCAGTCCGCGCGCGACCGACGCCTGCTGCTTCTCGTCCGGCTTGAGCGGCCGCACCGTGACGCCGAGCCGCGCGTCCTGCGCGCCCGCGCTGTCGTCGCCGCCGCGCGCATTGGCGCTCGCGACCTTCGCGTCTTTCAGCGCGCCGATGGTCACGTCGAGGTCCTTCGACGACTTGTCGCGCCACACCGTCACTTTCGCCGACGTGCCCGGCGCGAGCCCCGCGACCTGCGACGGCAGCGAGGTCGAATCCGTCACCGACACGCCGTTGAGCGCCGTGATGACGTCCCCCGGCTGCAGGCCCGCCTTCGCCGCCGAACCGCCCGGCTCGACCGAACTGACGAGCGCGCCCTGCGGCGACTTCATGCCGAACGAGTTCGCGAGCGTCTGATTCACGCCCTGCACCGTGACGCCGAGACGGCCGCGATCGACGTGACCGGTCTTGATGAGCGCGTCCTTGATCGCCTCGTTGATCGGGATAGCGAACGAAAGTCCCTGGAAGCCGCTCGTCTGCGAATAAATCATCGAGTTGATGCCGATGACTTCGCCTTGCAGATTGAAGAGCGGGCCGCCCGAATTGCCCGGATTCACCGGCACGTCGGTCTGGATGAACGGCGTGTAGTTTTCGTTGGGCAGCGCGCGACTTCGCGCTGATGATGCCCGAGGTCACCGTATTGTCGAAGCCATAGGGCAAGCCGATCGCGACGACCTACTGGCCGACCTTGCTGCCGTTAGGATCGCCGATCTTCACGGTCGGCAGGTTCTTCGCGTCGATCTTCAGCACCGCGACGTCCGACTGCTTGTCCGCGCCGACGACCTTCGCGCGGTACTCGCGCTTGTCCGTCAGCTTGACGGTGACGACGTTCGCGTTGTCGACGACGTGCGCATTGGTGAGGATGTAGCCGTCGCTGCTGACGATGAAGCCGGAGCCGAGCCCTTCGCTCGGCCGATCCGCGCCGGGACCGTCGCCGCCGCCCATGTCGGGCACGCCGCCGTAAAAGCGCTTGAAGAACTGATAGAAGGGATCGTCGGGATCCATCGGCAACTGACTGGCGTTGCCGCGACGGTTGGCCGTCTCTTTCACGACGTGCTTTGCGCTGATGTTCACCACTGCCGGACCATAGGTTTCGACGAGGCCGGAGAAGTCGGGCACGCCAGTCTTGACGGTGGCCTCGGCGGGCATCATCGCGGCTTGCGCGGGCGAGATCACCTGCGGCGCAGGAAGGTTGTTATGGCCGGCCACGTAGCCTGCGGATACGGCAACGGCGACTGCCACTGCGGCGGCGCTGCGGGTGAAGATCTTCGCTTTCATCGTGTGCTCCTGACGAAGGATGCGCTGCAAAAGAGCGCGCCTTATCGATGAAGAAAGATTACGAGGACACGCTTAAAGCTTTCTTGAAATAAGCTGCGGAAGACCCTTGCGACACGCGGTCGTGGCTGACTTCGGCTTGCCGTTTTGTGGATCGGAACGGCGTCGCGCCTCAGAACGCGACCGTGACCTTCAGTCCGCCCGACTGCGATTTGCCGAGCGTCACCGATGCGCGATGCTGCTCCGAGATGCGCCGCACGATCGCGAGACCCAGGCCGGTGCGCGCGCGATCCGCGCCTTTGCCGACGCGATAGAAACGGTCGAAGACGCGCTCGCGTTCGTCGGCGGGAATGCCCGGCCCGCTGTCGGCGATCTCGACGACCGGCCGTCCCGCTTCGACTTTCAGAGCAACGTCGACGCGACCGCCCGTTGGCGTGTACTTAGTCGCGTTGTCGATGAGATTGTTGAACATCACGCGCAACGAATCCGGATCTCCGGTGACGCTCGCCGCCTCGCTCGTCTCGATGCCGAAATCGACGCCGCGCTCCTGCGCGACCAGCACGTAGACGCGCACGCAATCGCCGAGCAGCGCGTGCAGATCGACCTGCGTCTCGATGGCCTTGCCGTCAGGCTCCGAGCGCGCAAGCGCCAGCAACTGTTCGGCGAGGCGCGTCGCGCGCGCGATGCCTTCGTGCAAGTCGTCGAGCGCTTCGCGGCGCGTGCCGTCGTCCTGCGCGCGCGACGAGCTGCGCCTGAATCTGCACGGCGGCGAGCGGCGGTGCGCAGTTCGTGCGCGGCATCGGCGACGAAGGCCTTCTGGGTGTCGAGCGCGGTCGATAGCCGCGACAGCAGCGCATTGAGCGCGCGCTGCAGCGGCGCGAGCCCGCGTCCGACGATCACCCAGATCGCGACGCCGAGCAGCGGCAGCAACAGCACGAGCGGCCACAAGGTGCGCCACGCGACGCCGGCCGCGACGCGATTGCGGATCGACAGCGGCTGCGCGAGCTGCACGACATTGTCGCCGACGATCGCGCTATAGACGCGCCATTCGCCGCCCGGCGTCATTTCGGTGGAGAAGCCGAGTTCGGCATGCGGCGCGAGCGGCGCGCGCGGATGCGAGTAGTACATCAGCACGCCGTTGCGATTCCAGATCTGGATGACGACGCCCTCGTCGCTTTCGCTGCGCGAACTGAGCACCGAAGAAAACGGCTCCGACGGCAGCGCCGCCGCGATCTGCTGAAGCTGGTAATCGAAGAGTTCGTTGGCTTCGGCGAGCGCCTGCCGGTAGATGAGCCACCCGGCAAAACCGACGCCGACGATCACGAGCACAAGCAGCCAGATGAGCAACTGGCGGCGAATAGAGCGCATCAGGCGTCCTTCGCGACCATGTAGCCGAGGCCGCGGACGTTGCGGATCAAATCCGCGCCGAGCTTCTTGCGCAGCGAGTGGATGTACACCTCGACAGTGTTGCTGCCGATCTCCTCGCCCCAGCCGTAGATCTTTTCTTCGAGCTGGCTCTTGGAGAGCACCGCGCCGGGACGCGCCATCAGCGCTTCGAGCAGGGCGAACTCTCGCGCCGACAAGGCGACCGGCTCGTTCTTCAGCGTGACCTGATGACCGACCGGATCGAGCGTCAGTTCGCCGTGGCGCACGAGCGACTCGCCCCGTCCGGCGTGACGGCGGATCAGCGCGCGCATGCGGGCGCCGAATTCGTCGAGATCGAAGGGCTTAACGAGATAGTCGTCTGCGCCGGCGTCGAGGCCCTTCACGCGATCGGCGATGGCATCGTGCGCGGTCACGATCAGCACCGGCAGCGAATTGGCGCGCGCGCAGCGTCCGCAGCACGTCGAGGCCGTCGCGCTTGGGCAGGCCGAGATCGAGCAGCATCAGATCGTAGGGCTCGCCGCCGACCGCCGTGAGCGCGGCTTCGCCGTCCTGAACCCAGTCGACCGCAAAACCGTCCGCGCGCAGCGCCTTGCGCACGCCTTCGGCGATCATCCGGTCATCTTCGACAAGCAGGATATGCATGGCATCGTCTTTTCAAATGGATGGAGCGGTGTTCGACCTCGTCGAGCCGCGAGCCATTTTAGCCGGGCGGCGCTTAAACCGGACTCAACGGTGCCGGATGACACTCTTGCGCGGACAGCTCGCCGCCTCGACCCGGTTCGACCATTCGTACGATTTCTGCAAGCGAGCTTGTCTACAATACCCCGTTCGCCGGCGCAGACGCTGGCTTAGATCCATCACGCATTCAATAACGCCGCCCATGCCGCTTGCCTCCGCCTTCCGTGCCTTGTCGCTGCTTTCCTCGTCGCTGGCGCTCGCCGCCCTGCTCCACGCGTCCAACGCCGATGCGCGCGGCGGCACGAAATCCGAAGCGCATGCGCCGCAACGCGCCGCGAAGCGCGCCGCCAAACCACATGTGCCCGCCGGGCCGCTGCCGGTATCGGTGATGAGCGCGCTGGCTCGCGCTCACGTTCTGCTGTCGTCGATGAGCGTGGTCGTGCAGCGCATCGGCGGGGCCGCGCCGCTCGTTGCGATCAACGCGAATCAGCCGATGCTCCCCGCGTCGACGATGAAGCTCGTCACCACTTACTCCGGCCTGTCGCTGCTCGGCCCCGACTATCGCTGGAAGACGACCGCCTACGCGGACGGCCAGCTCGGCGCGCAAGGCGTGCTGCACGGCAATCTCTACATTCAAGGCACCGGCGATCCGAAGCTCGTGCCGGAAGAACTCATCGATCTGGTCGACCAGATCCGCAAGAACGGCATCACGGGCATCGACGGCGCACTGGTGCTCGACAAGCGCTACTTCGATGCCTCGACGCGCGACCTGCCCGCCTTCGACAACGACGAGATCGCGCCCTACAACGTCGGCCCCGATCCGCTGCTGTACGCGTTCAAGTCGCTGTCGTTCACGCTGACGCCGGGTTCGGACGGGCAGGTGTTGATCGACGTGCTGCCGCAGCTCGCGCAGTTGCAGATCGACAACGAACTGCGCGTGACGCGCGGCGCCTGCACGGGATCGCTGCAGGCCGCTTCGCCGAGCGTTGCGCAGACGCAGACGGGCTTCGTGCAGGCATCCTTCGTCGGCGACTATCCGCTGCGCTGCGGTCCCCGCACCGTCGATGTCGCCGCGCTCAATCACTCGACCTTCTTCGCGGGCGGCTTCCTCGCGCTGTGGAAGCAGGCGGGCGGCACCTTCACGGGCGCGACGCGCGAAGGCCCGACGCCCGCGTCGGCGCGGCTCGTCGGCACGCATCGCAGCCCAGTGCTGTCGGACGTCGTGCGCGACATCAACAAGTTCAGCAACAACGTGATGGCGCGCAATCTCTTTCTGACCATCGGCGCGGTGCAGTCGAAGCCGCCCGCGACGACCGCGAAATCCGCCGCCGCGATCCAGGCCTTCCTGCGCCGCAGCGCCCTGCCGATGAACGGCCTGTCGCTCGACAACGGCTCGGGTCTGTCGCGCGACGAATCGATCACCGCGACCTCGCTCGCCGACCTGCTGGTGACGGCGAACGCGAGTCCGGTCGCGCAGGTGTTCGTCGAATCGCTGCCGATCGCGGGCGTCGACGGCACCATGCGCAACCGGCTTACCCGGGCGGGCGCGCTCGGCAACGCGCACATCAAGACCGGCACGCTGCGCGATGTCCGCGCGATCGCGGGCTATGTCNAGCGGCCCGCGCCGCCCACGACGCGCTACTCGAATGGGTGTACGAAGGCGCGCGCAAGACGGCGGAAATCGAATGAGCGTGCGCGCGGCAAGCATGGTCGACGCGTCTTCGGTAATCGGTTCGAACCCACGCAGCGGCGCTGCGTGACCGAAGCTTTCTTTTCTACGAAGGTCCGTCCGGTAAGGCTTCTGCCGCGTGTACCCTGTCGGACGCGGCGCTGTTCCGCGGCGGTTCGAGTCAAATGATCCGAACCGCTCGACATCGGCGGCACATGCGGCACAATTCGATGCAGCGGACGGACGGTCAGGTGATGACGCCGGCAGGCGATGGACGGCTAGCCGCAGTCGAACATCCGGACCGCGCCGCACGAACCACAAAATACCGATATACGGAGACGAGGTCCATGAAGACCAGGTTCTTCCTGCGCCGCTCTGGTGGGCCATGCCCGCATCGCCACGGCGAGCGCCGCGTTCGTTTTCATCGCCGCGTGCGGCGGTGGCGGCGTCAAGCTGCAGATCGTCTCGGTCGGCGACAGCCTGTCGGACGTCGGCACTTATGCGCCGGTCACGGCGGCGAACTTCGGCGGCGGCCGCTTCACGACGAATCCCGGACAAGTGTGGGTGCAGAACGTCGCGCAGTATTACGGCGACACGCTCAAGCCGGCGCAGACGGGCGGCTTCGGCGTCGCGCAGGTGAGCCAGTTGGGACTGGACTATGCACAGGGCGGCTCGCGCGTGACGAACCCGATCGGCATCGGCCACGCCACCTCCGATCCGGCCAACTACTCGCAGGCGCTGACGGTGTCCGGACTGATGTCGAAGGTCATCTTCATCTATCTGGATATCGTGCCGGCACTCACGAACATCACCGCGAACTACCAGCAGTTCGGCTTCACGGTGTCGAACATCGGTACGGCCTGCAACCTGCAGGCGATGGCCCGCGGCCGCGCAGAAGTTCGGCGAGCCGAATCCGCAGGCTTTCGCGACCTCGGTTCTGCTTGCCGGAAACGCTAACGGTCGCGGGCGCGGACCAGTCGTACATGTACGCGGACACGGTCCATCCGACGACGCATCTGCATGCGCTGTATGCGCAGACGGCTGAACAGACGGTGACGAAGTCGGGGCTGAGGAAGTAGAGGGCTGGTCTGAATGAGCCAAAAAAACGGCTCGGTCACGCACGACCGGGCCGTCTCGTTTTGAAAGATGTGCGCCGCATTGCGGCGTCTACTCCTCCGCCTGCGCCTCGAACGCCGCCGCCGCCCGCCCCAAGCGGTCGTTGATCGCGATCCACTCGATCCCGTCCGGCAGCTTCTCGATCAGAATCCGCTCGACGTTCGCCCGATCCAGCGCCCTGAGCAGACCGTAAAGCTCGCGCGCATACCGCTGCGGATCTTTCGGCGCGGCGACGAAATGCACCTGCGGCGCATGCGCCCATGCGCCCGCCGACGATTCCCGCGCCACCAGCGCGATCTTCCGATCCCCCGCGCCGCCGAATGCGGTCAAAAGCGGCTCGATCGCGGCAAACGGCAACAGCGCGAGCGGCGTGCGCGGCGCGTAGTGCGCCTTCAGCGTGCCCGACGCGAGCGGCGCGGTCGCATCCGTACCGTCCGGCAGGCGCGGCGCCACGCCGATGACCTCCGCGATCTGCTGCGGACTCACATAACCTGGGCGCAGCAAAGCGGGAAAGCCGCGCGACAGATCGAGAATGGTCGATTCGATGCCGACATCCGCCGCGCCGCCGTCGAGCACATGCACCGCGCCGCCGAACTCGTCGCGCACATGCTGTGCCGTCGTCGGGCTCACATGACCGAAGCGATTCGCCGACGGCCCCGCGACGCCGCCCTGCTTTCCCGTGCCGACGCGCCGCCCGTGAAACGCCGACAACAACTGCTGCGCCACCGGATGCGACGGCACGCGCACGCCCATCGAATCCTGTCCGCCGCTCACCGCCGCCGGAATATGATCGGCGCGTTTCAGAATCAGCGTCAGCGGGCCGGGCCAGAACGCGTCGATGAGCTTCTGCGCATCGGCGGGCAGCGCGCGCACCCAGTAGCCGGGATCGGCTTCCGGCGCGAGATGCACGATCACCGGATGATTCGCCGGACGCCCCTTCGCCGCGTAGATGCGCGCAATCGCGTCGGCGCTCTCGGCATCGCCGCCGAGGCCGTACACCGTCTCGGTCGGAAAGACGACGAGCGCGCCCGCATCGAGCCGCGCCGCGGCTTCGTCGATCTGCGCGGCGCTCGGATAGTGGATGGTCATTGCAGACTGCCTGCGCGAAACCGCGCGTTCATTCGAGCGGAATGTGCAGCATGCGCGCGCAGTCGCGCGCCGCCGTGCGCGCTTCCTCGAGCGTCGCCGCCGTGAAGCTGATATGGCCCATCTTGCGGCCCGGACGCGCTTCTTCCTTGCCGTACAGATGCAGCCGCGCCGCGGACATCGCCGCGACCTCGGTCCATGCGGGCGGACGCGCCTTCTCGCCCTCGAACCAGATGTCGCCGAGCAGATTCAGCATCGCGGCCGGCGAATGCTGGCGCGTGTCGCCGAGCGGCATGCCGGTCATCGCGCGGACCTGCTGCTCGAACTGGCTCGTCGCGCAGGCATCGACCGTGTAGTGACCGGAGTTGTGCGGACGCGGCGCCATTTCATTGGCGATCAGCGTGCCGTCTTCCAGCACGAAGAACTCGACGCACAGCACGCCGACATAACCGAGCTTCGCCGCGATCGCCTGCGCCGCCGACTGCGCCTGCGCGACGAGCGTGTCCGACGCGTTTGGCGCGGGCACCACCGTTTTTGCGAGGATGCCGCCCACATGCGAATTCTGCGCGAGCGGGAACACGGCCGTCTTGCCGTCGCCGCCGCGCGCGATCAGCACGGAGACCTCGTACTTGAGCGGCATGTGCTTTTCGAGGACGCACGGCACGCCCGACAGCGACGCATACGCGGTGCGGACTTCCTGTGCGTTGCGCACGCTTACCTGGCCCTTGCCGTCGTAGCCGAGGCGCGCGGTCTTCAGGATGCCCGGCAGCACGGCGGCGAGCGCGTCGTCGTCGATGCCTTCGAGCGCTTCCGGCGACTCGATCACGACGTGCGGCGCGACCGGCACGCCCGCTTGCGCGATGAAGCGCTTCTCCGCGACGCGGTCCTGCGCCACCGCGACGCAGCTCGCCGCCGGGCTCACGAAGGTCGACGCCACGAGGAATTCGAGACTCGCGGCCGGCACGTTCTCGAACTCCGTCGAAACCGCCGCGCACAGGCGGCCGAGTTCGGTCAGCGCGGCGCGATCGTCGAAGGCGGCGCGGATATGCTTGTCGGCGACGGCGCCCGCCGGGCTCGTCTGGTCCGGATCGAGGACCGCGACGCGATAGCCCATCGACTGGGCGGCGAAGCAGAACATGCGGCCGAGCTGGCCGCCGCCGACCATGCCGAGCCATGCGCCCGGCAGGATGGGAGAAATCGGGGAGTGTTGTGGGTTCATCGTGGGGCTGGGTTGCAGGCTGTGGACGAAACGGGCTGTTTTCGGAGCCGTGCAGTGGAACAAAGTGGGGTTCGTGCCATGCCCGCTTGCCATCGCGCTTTCGTTCGAAGAACGTCGCCAGGCGGCGTTCAGAGCGGCGGCAGACTCATGTCGTGCGCCGCCCGATTCTGCTTCGCGCGAAACACCGCGAGTGCATCGGCGTACTTCACGTCGGTGACGGCGAGGATCGATACCGCGAACAGCGCCGCATTCGCCGCGCCCGCCTCGCCGATGGCGAAGGTCGCGACCGGCACACCCTTGGGCATCTGCACGATCGAATGCAGCGAATCGACGCCCTGCGGATACTTGCTCGCGACCGGCACGCCGAGCACCGGCACCGTGGTCTTCGCGGCGAGCATGCCCGGTAGATGCGCCGCGCCGCCTGCGCCCGCGATGATCGCGCGCACGCCGCGTCCGCGCGCGCTTTCCGCGTAGGCAAACATCTCGTCGGGCATGCGGTGCGCCGACACGACCTTCGCTTCATAGGGCACGCCGAACTCCTGCAGCATCGCGACAGCGTTCTTCATCACTTCCCAGTCGGAACTGGAGCCCATTAGCACGCCGACGAGCGGCGCTTCATGCGTGTGTACTTCGTTCGTCATTTCCGATGCGTCCCCGGCTCAGTCGAGCGTCTTGCCCGTCAGGCACTGCAGCGCTTCCTGATACTTCTCCGACGTCTTCGCGATCACGTCGTCCGGCAGCTTCGGCGCAGGCGGTTCCTTCTTCCAGGGCTGAGTTTCGAGCCAGTCGCGCACGAACTGCTTGTCGAACGACGACGGATTGGTGCCGACCTGATAGTCGTCGGCGGGCCAGAAGCGCGACGAATCGGCGGTCAGCACTTCGTCCATCAGATACAGCTCGCCCTTGTTGTCGAGGCCGAATTCGAACTTCGTATCCGCGATGATGATGCCGCGCGTCGCCGCGTATTCCGCCGCTTCCTTGTACAACTGGATGGAAATGCGCTTGATGGTCGCCGACAGTTCGGTGCCGATGCGGCGTTCCATCTCGTCGTAGGTGATGTTCTCGTCGTGATGGCCCATCTCGGCCTTCGCGGCGGGCGTGAAGATCGGCTCNCGCCTGATAGTCCTTCCAGCCGCTGCCGGCGAGATAACCGCGCACCACCGCCTCGACGAAGATCGGCTCGAGCCACTTGACCACGACCGCGCGACCCTTCACCTGCTCGGCTTCCTCGGGCGCGACGACGGTCGCGGCATCGATGCCGGTATTGTGGTTCGGCACGATGTGACCGAGCTTTTCGAACCAGAAATCGGCCATCGTGTTCAGCACGCGGCCCTTGTTCGGGATCGGCTCGCCCATGACGACGTCGAAAGCGGAGAGTCGGTCGGTCGTGACGATCAGGAGCTTGTCCTGACCGACGGCGTAGTTGTCGCGAACCTTGCCACGGCTGAGCAGCGGCAGCGACTTGATCGTGGATTCGTATAGCGTGGACATCATCATGTACCGAAGAAGGTGCTGAATAGATAATAGATGAGCGCCGCGCCCGCGACGGCGGGGGGCGGGGGGCGGCGGAACAAACGCGAACGGACTCCGAACCCGGAACCCGTTGATTTTACTTTACAAATACCGCGAGGCTCGGATCGGCCTTATTTCACGATCTGCGCCAGCTCGCCGAACTTGTACTTCTCGGCGATCTTGTCGAGGGCGATGGGCCTGATCTTGCCCGCCATGCCTTCGCAGCCGAACTGCATGTAGCGCTGGCGGCAGATTTCCTTGGCCGCTTCGCGCGCGGGCTTCAGATAGTCGCGCGGATCGAACTTCGACGGATTTTCGAACAGGTAGCGGCGGATCGCGCCGGTGATCGCGAGGCGCAGGTCCGTGTCGATGTTCACCTTGCGTACGCCGTGCTTGATGCCTTCCTGAACCTCTTCGATCGGCACGCCGTAGGTTTCCTTCATGTCGCCGCCGAATTCGCGAATTTCGGCCAGCAGTTCCTGCGGCACCGACGACGAACCGTGCATCACGAGGTGCGTGTTCGGAATGCGCTGGTGGATTTCCTTGATGCGGTCGATCGCGAGGATGTCGCCGGTCAGCTTCTTCGAGAACTTGTATGCGCCGTGGGACGTGCCGATCGCGAGCGCATCGCACTGCGTCTGCTTGACGAAGTCCGCGGCCTGCTCGACGTCGGTGAGCAGTTGCTCGCGCGTCATCGTGCCTTCGGCGCCGTGGCCGTCTTCCTTGTCGCCCTTCATCGTTTCGAGCGAGCCGAGCACGCCCAGTTCGGCCTCGACGGTCACACCGATCGAATGCGAGAACTCGACGACCTGCTTCGACACCGCGACGTTGTACTCGTAGGACGCAACGCTCTTGCCGTCGGCTTCGAGCGAGCCGTCCATCATGACGCTGGTGAAGCCGCTGCGGATCGCGGCCATGCACACCGCCGGCGACTGGCCGTGATCCTGATGCATCACGACCGGAATGTGCGAATACGACTCGACCGCCGCTTCGATCAGATGAGGCAGGAAGGCTTCGCCCGCGTACTTACGCGCACCCGCCGACGCCTGCATGATGACCGGCGCGTTGACTTCGTGCGCCGCCTGCATGATCGCCTGCACCTGTTCCAGATTGTTGACGTTGAAGGCCGGAAGACCGTAGCCGTGTTCGGCCGCGTGATCCAGCAGTTGACGCATTGATACGAGAGGCATCGTGGTGAAACTTCGAAAGTAAAACGAATTCTGTAGCGCGCACGATTCCGCTCTCGAGCGGTTGTCGGCTTTATCGCTGGCGATGGCTGGCGCGGACCGGTGATGCGTCCGCGCCGCCTTGCGCGCTCGATGCTGCGACGACTCGCGCGGCTGCTGGCCGCGTGTCTTTCTCAGAGATGACTGCGTCGACGGCCTTGCCGTCCGCGCTCAGAAGTGATCGCCGACCCGCACGATCTTGAGCGTATTGGTGCCGCCCGCCGCGCCCATCGGCTCGCCGACGGTCAGTACGACCATGTCGCCGCGCGCCGCGTAGCCCTTGGACACAACCACTTCCAGCGCCTGATTCAGCGCGAGGTCGCGATCCATGTTGGTGTCGAGGTGCAGCGGCGTCACGTTGCGGTACAGCGACATCGTGCGCTCGCTCGACACGCGCGGCGTCAGCGCGAAGATCGGCACATGCGTCCAGTGACGCGACATCCACAGCGCGGTCGAACCGGACTCGGTCAGTGCAACCACGGCCTTCGCGCCGAGGTGATACGCGGTGAAAAGCGCGCCCATCGCAATCGACTGGTCGATGCGCGTGAACGTGCGGTCCAGGAAGTCGCGGTCGAGTTGCGACTCTTCCGACTTCTCGGCTTCGACGCAGACCGCCACCATTGTCTCGATGGTCGTGACCGGATACTTGCCGGCCGCGGTTTCGGCGGACAGCATGACCGCGTCGGTGCCGTCGAGCACAGCGTTCGCGACGTCCGACACTTCCGCGCGAGTGGGCACCGGCGCGTGGATCATGGACTCCATCATCTGCGTCGCGGTGATGACGAGCTTGTTCGACTCGCGCGCCATGCGGATCATGCGCTTTTGCAGCGCCGGAACCGCCGCATTGCCGACTTCCACGGCCAGATCGCCGCGCGCGACCATGATGCCGTCGGACGTGTCGAGGATGCCCTGCAAGGCCGGAATGGCTTCGGCACGCTCGATCTTCGCGATCATCTTGGGCTTGATGCTGTAGGGCGCGCCCGCGATGTTGGCGAGTTGCCGCGCCATTTCCATGTCCGTCGCGTTCTTCGGGAACGACACCGCGACGAAGTCCGCGCCGAGCGACATCGCCGTCTTGATGTCCTCCATGTCCTGCTCGGTCAGCGCAGGCGCCGTGAGGCCGCCGCCCTGACGGTTGATGCCCTTGTTGTTGGACAGTTCGCCGCCGACCTTGACGACCGTGTGCACTTCCCCGCCGATCACGCGCGTGACGCCGAGCACGATCAGGCCGTCGTTGAGCAGCAGCGTGTCGCCGGCGCGCAGATCGCGTGGCAGGTCCTTGTAGTCAAGGCCAACGCGCTCGTTGTTGCCGAGTTCGCAGTTGGCGTCGAGCACGAAGCTATTGCCCGCGCCCAGCATCGTCTTGTTGTTCTCGAACTTGCCGACGCGGATCTTCGGGCCTCGCAGGTCGGCCATGATGGCGACTTCGCGGCCGATCTTGCTGGCCGCCTCGCGAACCCATTCGGCGCGCTGGCGATGATCGTCGGCGGTGCCGTGCGAGAAGTTGAAGCGAACGACGTCGAGTCCGGCCTGCATCATTTGCAGCAGGATGTCCGGATTGCTCGAAGCCGGACCGATGGTGGCAACGATTTTGGTGGAGCGATGATGCATTCTTTCCTCGCCTTTGTAGGAAGGCCCGTGTTGAGGCTGCGAGCACGTTGCGCTTGCAGTGTATTACTCACCGGTTACGCGCGCGCCGGATCGTGCTGGCGTCGCTTTGTCGATATCTTTCAGTGCGTGCGCGGGCACGCCGCCGATGATCACCGGAGGCGTGGGCGGCACGAACGCCTCGCTTTCGGACGGTGCGGGTTCGGGCTGAGCCGCTTCCGCGATGACCTTGGCCGCCTCCGCCGCCGCGTCGAGGCGGTCGCTGTTTTGGTCGCTGTTCTTGTCGATGCTGCTGTCGATTACGTCGCTTTGCGCGCCGCCGGTATCGGGCGCGCCCTGCTTTGCTGCTTTCGCCGGACCGTTTCGCGTGGCCAAGGCCTTATGCCCCGGCGCGCGATTCGAGTACTTCGACCGCAGGCAGCTTCTTGCCTTCCAGGAATTCGAGGAACGCGCCGCCACCGGTCGAGATGTAGCTCACCTTGTCCACGATGTCGTACTTCGCGATGGCTGCGAGCGTATCGCCGCCGCCCGCGATCGAGAACGCCGACGAATTTGCGATGGCCTGCGCGAGCATCTTCGTGCCGTTGCCGAACTGGTCGAATTCGAACACGCCGACCGGGCCGTTCCACACGATCGTGCCCGCCGTTTCCAGTTGCTGCGCGAGCGCCTTGGCCGTATCCGGACCGATGTCGAGGATCATGTCGTCGGCCGCGATGTCGGCGACGGGCTTGGTGTGCGCTTCGGCGGTCGGCGCGAATTCCTTCGCGGTGACGACGTCGCTCGGAATCGGCACCGATGCGCCCCGCGCGCGCGCCGCGTCGATGATTTCCTTCGCCTCGCCGACCAGATCGGCCTCGGCGAGCGACTTGCCGATCGCGAGGCCCGACGCGAGCATGAACGTGTTGGCGATGCCGCCGCCAACGATCAGCTGGTCGACCTTCTCGGCGAGCGACTTGAGGATGGTGAGCTTGGTGGAAACCTTCGAGCCCGCGACGATCGCGACGAGCGGACGCTTCGGGTTGCCGAGCGCCTTGCCGAGCGCCTTGCCGAGCGCCTTGCCGAGCGCCTTGCCGAGCGCATCGAGTTCGGCGGCGAGCAGCGGGCCCGCGCACGCGACCGGCGCGTACTTCGCGATGCCGTGCGTGGTCGCTTCGGCGCGGTGCGCGATGCCGAACGCGTCGTTCACATAGACGTCGCAGAGCTTCGCGAGCTTCTGGGCGAGCGCATCGTCGTTCTTTTTCTCGCCCTTGTTGACGCGGCAGTTTTCCAGCAGCACGACCTGGCCCGGCTGCACGTTCACGCCGTCGATCCAGTCGGAAACCAGCGGCACGTCGCGGCCGAGCAGTTCCGACAGACGCTTCGCGACCGGCGCGAGCGAGTCTTCCAGCTTGAACTGGCCTTCGGTCGGACGACCGAGGTGTGAGGTAACCATCACGGCGGCGCCCGCTTCGAGCGCGTCGCGAATGGCGGGCACCGAGGCGCGCACGCGCGTGTCTTCGGTGATGTTGCCGTTGTCGTCTTGCGGCACGTTGAGATCCGCGCGGATGAACACACGCTTGCCGGAGATCTTGCCTTCGGCGATGAGGTCGGTGAAACGCAGAACTTTCGTCATGGGAGTCAACGTAGAGTAGTGAAGCGGTTCGGGCGGGAAAGGCCGGATGGGGCGGCCGGTCTGTGCGTTGCGCGATTCGGGCCGGGGACGGCGCCGGGCGCGCGTTCAGGAAGGCGAAGGCCGCGGCAGCGGGCCGCGTGGAGATAGGCAGAACGACTCTGCCGGGGGCTGCGAGCTTCGGAACCGTTGCGCGGTGACTGCCGGAAACACTCTCGACCTCACTTTTGATGGCGACATTGCGTCAGGAAAGACCCGCATTTTAACCGATCGGACCGCGCGCTTTTAGCCGCCGATCCTTGATGCCGCGTATGTGCCGCGCTAGAACACGAAGCGCAGGATCGTGAAAACGATCATGCCGACGGCGATCGTGCCCATCATGCCGCGCGTCCTGAGAAAGTAGGCGAGCCCGGCGAGCGATGCTCACAGCGCGTGATTGCTCGGCCACAGCGAAAAGCCGGCCGGCGTTTTGAGCAGGTCCGGCACGCCGACCGCCGCGAGCGCCGCCGCGGGCGCATAGCGCAGGATACGCGCGGGCAAGACCATGCGCTCGCCGCCCATCAGAAAGAGCGCGCGCGTCAGCAAAGTGACGACGCCCATGCCGAGAATGGCGACCCAGGTTTCGAAGGCGCTCATCGCGGCGGCCCCTCGGCGCCGGCATCGGCGTGGGTGTCGGAATTCGACGCGCAAGCCGCCGCTCCGCTTTCGGGCACGACGATGCGCGATGTGCGGCGGTTCGCGTCCGCGCCGGTGCGATCGAGGAACAGTTCGGCGATCGACCCCGCGACCAACGCCGCAGCCACCGCGATCGGCAGGCCGAAGCGGTNGCGCGGACACGACGATCGGAATCAGCGCGAGCGTGCCCGCGAGTCCGAGGCCCCAGTCGTCGGGAATCATGCTCGCGAGGAAGATGCCGAGCACCGACGACCCCCCCGCATACGCGACGAGCGTCATGCCGAGCGCCTGCGGCACCGTCAGCACGGACTTGGTCATGGCGATGCCGGTCACGAGGCCCTGGGAGAACGTGGCCAGCACCGCGGGAGAAAAAGTGCGCATGCCCTCGAAGAAAGTGCGGCGATTCGTGTCGGACAGCCGTTCGAGCATGGGCCAGGGGTCGGTCCGCGTTCGCGTGCCGCGCTTCACGGCGCGAGCGCGGCGGCGACGGGACAATTGGAGTAGGTGAAATTCGCCGCCCGATTCGCGGCAAAAGGGAAATTATAGCGTCGCGAAAGGCGCGCCGAGATCGGTTTCGTAGCGAAATCACGCTAAAATAATGGCCTTTCATAACGGCCTTTCGCCGCCATTGGACCAGGTTAGCTTTCCGCATTCTCACGCCTGGAAGCGTCACGACCTGAAGCCGGGCGGCGCGCGAAGCATCGTGAGCAATCTTTCGGCACGCCCGAAAACACTTGAACGAGACAGCTAGGAGAACCGTATATCAATGGCCGACCGCGACGGCAAGATCTGGATGGATGGCAAGCTGATCGACTGGCGTGACGCAAAGATCCACGTCCTGATCCATACGCTGCACTACGGCATGGGCGTCTTCGAAGGCGTGCGTGCCTACAAGACCGCCCAGGGCACCGCCATCTTCCGCCTGCGCGAGCACACCAAGCATCTGCTCAACTCCGCCAAGATTTTCCAGATGGACGTGCCGTTCGACGCCGCCACGCTAGAAGCCGCGCAACTCGAAGTCGTGCGCGAAAACGCGCTGGAAAGCTGCTACATTCGCCCGATCATCTGGTCGGCTCGGAAAAGCTCAGCGTGTCGGCCAAGGGCAATACCATCCATGTCGCCATCGCCGCATGGCCGCGGGGCGCCTATCTCGGCGAAGACGGTCTCGCCAAGGGCATCCGCGTGAAGACGTCGTCGTTCACGCGCCATCACGTCAACGTGTCGATGGTGCGCGCGAAGGCCTCCGGCTGGTACGTCAACTCGATCCTCGCGAATCAGGAAGCCATCGCCGACGGCTACGACGAAGCGCTCCTGCTCGACGTCGACGGCTACGTGTCCGAAGGCTTGGGCGAGAACTTCTTCCTCGTGAACAAACGCCGGACCTGGCGTCGTGCCTCGACGGCATCACGCGCGACGAGGTCTACACCTGCGACGAAGCGTTCTTCACCGGCACCGCCGCCGAAGTCACGCCGATCCGCGAACTCGATAACCGCACGATCGGCGGGCAAGCGCGGCCCGATCACGGAAAAGCTGCAAAGCGCGTTCTTCGACGTCGTCGTCGGCAAGAACGAAAAGTACGCGAGCTGGCTCGCCGAGGTCTGATGCTCCGGGCGGCGCGCCGCGCGTGCGCCGCCTGACAGACCGATTTTCGACGAACATTCGACGCGCAACCGCAATCGTCCCCGCACCCCGAGAAAGAGATACGCCATGAGCGACCTGAAGGAAATGCCGTTGGTGGAACTGTCCGCGAAGGACATCCCCGCGTTCTGCCCGAACCCGAAGATGCAGCGCTGGAGCACGCATCCGCGCGTGTTTCTGGACGTCACCCACGGCGAGGCGCGCTGCCCATACTGCGGCACGCGCTACAAGCTAAAAGACGGCGAAGTCCTGAAAGGCGCGCATTAAGCGCACGCCTCGTTCGGGCGCGGCGCACTCGCGGGCATGCCGCGCCGGTTGTGCCCGCGCCGCCGCGATCTGCCCCGACCGACGTTCTTTACATCCCCTGCTACCGACGACTCCGGCATCGCCCGCCGAGAGCCGCGTTTACCGCGTTTTAATTTGAGATCGGAAATTTCCTGATGCGCCGTGCGCTGGTTATAGCACCGAACTGGATCGGTGACACATTGATGGCGCAGCCGCTTTTCACGACGCTGAAAAAGCTGCATCCGCGCATCGCAATCGATGCCATCGCGCCCGCGTGGGTCGCGCCCGTGCTGGAACGCATGCCGGAAATCCGCGACGTCTACGCGACCGACCTCGCGCACGGCAAGCTGCAACTGGTGCGCCGCTGGCAGCTTGCGAGCGATCTGCGCGACGTCGGCTACGACGCCGCCTACGTGCTGCCTAATTCGATGAAATCCGCGCTGATTCCGTGGATGGCGGGCATCAACCTGCGCATCGGCTACAGGAGCGAGAGCCGCATCGGGCTGCTCAACGTGCGCCACCCGAATCCGCCGAAGACTGACCGACCGCCGATGACCGCGCATTACGCCGCGCTCGCCTACGCGCCCGGCGCGAAGCTGCCCTTCGTCGACAAGCACATTCAGCCGGAAGCCGCCGCGCAGGAGAACGCGCAGACACTGCCAGTGCCGCGCCTCGAATCCGATCCGAATGAAGCTGCACGCGTGTCGGCGCGTTTCAATCTCGACACGCGCACGCCGCTCGTCGTGTTCTGTCCCGGCGCGGAATACGGTCCGGCCAAGCGCTGGCCGCCGGAGCATTTCGCGTCGCTCGCGCAGTTCATCGCGCACTCCTTCCCGTATGCGCGCATCGTCGCGCTCGGCTCGAACAAGGATGCGCCGATCGCGCAGGCCAGCGCGGAACGCGCGCCGAACGTACGCAACCTGTGCGGCCAGACTTCGCTCGGCGAGGCGTGTGCGCTGATCTCCCGCGCGAGCGCCGTCGTCACCAACGATTCAGGCCTGATGCACGTCGCGGCGGCGCTGCGGCGTCCGCTCGTGGCCGTCTACGGCTCGACCGACCCGCGCCACACGCCACCCTTGTCCGATCTCGCAAAGGTACAATGGCTGCACCTTGAATGCAGTCCGTGCTTCGCTCGCGAGTGTCCGCTCGGCCATCTGAATTGCCTGCGCGAACTCACCGCCGAACAGGTTTTCGGCGATCTGTGCGGCATGCTGCTCGCGCATCGCTGAGCGCATCGCCGCCTGGGCGCGGCGAGAAGCGTGGTGCAGTCATCGGACGGTTTCGGCCCGAGTGTGCGGGCGCGGACACGCGAATGTTTCCGAACGGAGGCATGCTTTGACCAATGACCTCTGCGGCGCGCCAACGAGAGACGGCGCGCCGCAGCGAATGCCAGAGACCCACGAGCCATGCCACGTTTCGCCTGCCTTTTCGAAGCCGCCGCCGACACTCTGAACGCTTACTATCAGGCCGTCGCGGACCACAGCATCGACAGTGTGATGTCGCTTTGGATCGACGAGGAATTCGCCACCTGCATCTGCGCCGACGGCACGCATCTGCACGGACTGGAAAGCATTCGCGCGGGTCTCGCGAAGCAGTTCGAAGCACAGGCGGTCAGCATCGAGCCGCTGGATATCCGCGTGTACGACAGTCTCGGGACCGTCGTCTATGCGATCGCGGAGGCGCATCAGCCGGCCAATCCGGCCGACGCGCCGCGCATGATCTTCACGACCTACGTGATGGTTCACGAGCGCGGCGAGTGGCACATCGCGCATATCCACGCGAGCGCCATGCCGCTGGAGACGGCCCGCCAGTTCGCGGCAAAGCTGCATTACGGTCAGGGACCGTTGCATTGAAGCAATAAGCGCTGCATGTGCAGTCGGCGCGAAAAGACGTTCGTCGGGGAGGTTCCATGAAGCGCGATCCGTTGTTGAAGCACGATTCGTCGTTCGTGGATCTCGCGCCGGCCGTCGCGCGCGTGCTAACCACGCCCGCCGACTGGCGCTACGCCGCGCCCCGCTGGCTGCCGACGCGTCATGCGCAGACCATCGTTCCGGCGCTGTTCGGCCGCAAACCCGACGTTGCTTACCAGCGCGAGCGCTGGAACACGCCCGACGGCGACTTCATCGATCTCGACTGGCTCGTCCACGATGCCACCGGCCCGCAGCCCGGCGCGAGCGCCCCGCTTTCGTGCTGTTCCACGGCCTCGAAGGCAACTCGGATTCCCACTACGCCCGCACGATGATGGCCACCGCCCGCGCGCGGCTGGCACGGCGTGGTGCCGCATTTTCGCAGTTGCAGCGGCCCGTTGAATTTGCAGCCGCGCTTCTACCACCTCGCGGACAGCGACGAAGCCGACTGGATCCTGCGCCGCCTCGCGGCATCGCATCGCGAACCGATCGTCGCGGCGGGTGTCTCGCTCGGCGGCAACGTGCTGCTGCACTGGCTGTGCCCGCGCCGGTCGGACGCCGGCATCGTCAGCGCGGCGGCCGCGATTTCCGCACCGCTCGACGTGCACGCGGGCGGCCGCGCGATCTCCGAAGGCTTCGGCATGGTCTACACGCGCAGCTTCCTGAAATCGCTGAAGAAAAAGGCGCTCGCCAAGCTCGGCCAGTTTCCCGGCCTGTACAATCGCGACGCCGTGCTCGCCGTGCGCACGCTGTACGAGTTCGACAATGTCGTGACCGCGCCGCTGCACGGCTTTCGCGACACCGACGACTACTGGTCGAGCGCGACCGTCCGCGCGCATCTGAAACACATCGCCGTGCCCGCGCTCGTTCTCAACGCGCGCAACGACCCGTTCCTGCCCGAGTTCGCGCTGCCCTCGCCGGCGGAAGTGTCGCCGCGCGTCACGCTCGATCAGCCGAATCACGGCGGACATGTCGGCTTCATGACCGGGCCGTTTCCGAGTCGCATCGACTGGCTGTCGCAGCGCGTGTTCGGCTATCTCGAAGGATTCGTATCAAATGGATGAGATCGTCAGGCAGGCACTCGCCAAATGGCCGAACGTGCCGCATTGCACCGGCTGGCTGCTGCTCGACCGGCGCGGCCAGTGGCGCATGCGCGACGAAGCCGCGCAGACCGCGGGCGAACTCGGCACGACGATTCGCCATGATGCGCTGCTCGGCTTCATCAACCGCAATTACGAAAGCGATCCCGCCGGCCAGTGGTACTTCCAGAACGGCCCGCAGCGGGTCTACGTGGAACTGGCCTATACGCCGTGGATCGCGCGTCTGTCGAATGCCGGCGGCGCGCTGCAGCTGACCGACCAGACCGGCGCGGCGTTCGAGCCGACGCACGCCGCCTGGATCGACGATGCGGGCGGCATCCTGTTCTCGGGCGACGGACATGCGGTGGCCGCGCTGCACGATCACGACATCGAGTTGTTCGCGCGCCATGCGACGCTCGACGAGTCGGCGTGCTCGGGCGTCTTTCACTGGCGCGACGGCGTCGATCTGCCGCTGCAGCCGATCGCGCGCGCGGACGTCGAGCGGCATTTCGGCTTCGTCGCGAGTCCGGCGGCGCGCGCCTAGCTCTTCTTTTCTTCCTCGCGCTCTTCCTTGTAGCGCGCTTCGAAGTCGCGCAGACGCGCGGAAATCGTCGACAGATCGTAGAAGCCGGCGCTCTTGATGTCGCGCGCTTCCTTCAACTGGCGAATCGCGGACGGCCAGGCGCCGTCGATCGCGAACTTCTCGGCCATCGCCTGATGCTGCGCGAACGTGTCCTTCAGACCCGCGCTCGCCTGCGCGAGATACAGCCACCAGTCCCCGCGATTCAGTTCCGCGCGCGTTTCGCGGCGCGCGAGCGCCTGAATATGCACGTCGATGGCCGCATGCGAGTCCGGCCAGCGCTGCTCGGCGATCGCGGCGAGACGAATCGCGTCATTGAAACGCCCTGCCTTGCGCGCGATATCGGCTGCGAGCACGTCGAGGCTCGGCGTGCTGCGCGGCTGTCGCTGCGACGGCAACGACGACGGCGTCTGGGCCGATTCGCGCGCCGTCGCCGCCGGAACGGGAGCGGGCGCGGAATCGCGGACATGCACCGGCGGCAGCGCAATGCTCGGTGCGGCGTCGGGCGCGTGCGCGAACGCATCCGGATTGCTCAGCGAAAGGCTCGACGATCCCCGGGCGGCGGGCTTCGGCGTCGCGGGCACGGCTTTCGGTGCGGCGTCCACTGCCTTGCGTTGCTGCGCCACCTGCGCCGCCGCGACGGCTTCGTTCGCTTCCTCGCCTTCGAAGAGCTTGCGCGAGGTCGCGAGCGCGGCGGCGGCGTCGAAATCGCCGAGCAGCGATTGCGCGAGCGCGATGCCGTACCAGTTCGTGGCGGGATTGAGCGCGGTCTGATCGGCGATTTCGGATTTGAGCCGGCTCGCGATCTCGCGATAATCGCTCGCGTAACTCAACCTGCAGCACGCGGGCGCGCGCCCGCACAAACGCGTATTCCGGTGACTGGCGTGGCTGGCGATACGGCACGCGCCGCGCGCGATCTTCCATGTCGGCTATGCGCTCAGTCATCAGCGGGTGCGTGCGCACGCGGGCACGCTGTTGTCGGCCATCGTCGAACGATCGAGCCGCTCGAAGAACGCCGACATGCCGTAGGGATCGTAGCCGGCCGCGGCGAGCATCTGGAAGCCGACGCGATCCGCCTCGCGTTCCGCCACGCGCGAGAAGCGCAATTGATTGTCGACGGCGAACTCCTGCCCGCCCATCGCGATGCCCATGCTGAGATCGCCGCTGCGCGCCATCACGCCCGCGAGGAGCCCGGCGAGCATCGTCGCGAGCGCGACATAGCTGCTCTTTTCCTGCGCGCCGAGCATCCGCGCGATATGCCGCTGAAGGACATGCCCCATCTCGTGGCCGATCACAGACGCCAGCTCGGACTCGGTCTGCGTCGTCGCGATCAGCCCGGTATTGACGCCGATGAAGCCGCCCGGCATCGAGAACGCGTTGATCTGCGGATCGCGCACCGGGAACAGATTGAAGTCGGGCCGGTAACCGCCGAGATATTGCGTCGCCGCCGCAGCCGACAGCTTCGCCGCGATCGAATCGAGGTAATCGCGCATCAACCAGTCGTCGAGATAGTCGGGATCGCGGCGCACGTCGCGCATCGCGCGCTCGCCGATGCGGCGTTCGGCCTGCAGCGTGAGCGTGCCACCGGAGCCGTCGCCGAGATCGGGCAACTGCACGGAAGCGAGCGGCGCGCGCAGCCCGGACATCGCGCCCGGACGATTGGTGAAGCGGCTTTCGCGTCCGCCGTAAACGCCGAACACGCCTTCCGCGACATTGCCGGGAAGCGCGTCGCCGCGATCCTGCGGCGAGGCTCAGACACAGGACGGTGATCAGGACGCGGCTCGGACGATTCGGGTGCATGACGCGATGACGCGACGCCGGCGCGCTAGACAAGCGAGCGCGCCGGCCGGCTGGAATTGGGAAACGCGCCTATCGTATCAATTCTGGGATACGAGCCGACGAGGCCGATGGCATCGCCAATCGTATTCCGCGAAAGCGGCGCGCACGCGCGCTGTTAAGATGAGCGCCCATTTTGAAGGAGGCTGCATGTCCGGACTGACTCATTTCGATGCCGCCGGCGAGGCGCACATGGTCGATGTCGGCGCGAAGGCCGAGACGCAGCGCATGGCCATCTCGCGCGGATCGATCTCGATGCTCGAACCGACACTCGCGCTGATCCGCGAAGGCCGCGCGAAAAAAGGCGACGTGCTGGGCGTCGCGCGTATCGCGGCCATTCAGGGCGCGAAAAAAACCGCCGATCTGATTCCCTTGTGTCATCCGCTGGCGCTTACGCGCGTGGCGGTCGATTTCGAGATCGATGACGCCTTGCCCGGAGTGCATTGCGAGGTACGCGTGGAAACGGTCGGGCGCACCGGTGTGGAGATGGAAGCGCTGACCGCCGTGCAGGTCGGGCTGCTAACGGTCTACGGCGTG
The DNA here is from genome assembly GCA_029439495.1 of Caballeronia sp. BR6202001590007. GTDB lineage: Bacteria > Pseudomonadota > Gammaproteobacteria > Burkholderiales > Burkholderiaceae > Caballeronia. The sequence continues at coordinate 12,531 of JAQFVI010000400.1, read as the reverse complement.
TGCAAGGCCGTCAATCGCGGGATGACGATCACCGGAAGGTGATGGAAAAGAAAGGCGGGAAATCGGGGGATTGGACTGCAGCGCGATGACCGCCCAACCGAGCATCCGCTCAGCGCCGCGCCCTCGCCTCACTCGTCATCATCGTCCCTCGTCGCCGCGCTCGCCGGCGGCTCGCCATAAAGCTTCACCAGTTCCGCCCGGAACGCATCCAGCGGTTTGCCGACTTCGTCGGTCATCTTGATCGTCGCGGCGAACTGCGCGGGCCAATCGTGGAGTTGCGTCGCGAAGATACGCAGGCGCGCCATCGTGTCCATCGCTTCCTCGCGCTGACCGGCAAGCGCCTGCAGCACCGCATACCGACGCAGCACCGTTTCGCCCGGCAGCAAGGCGATCGCCTTGCGATGCTGCTCGAGCTTCATCTCGAGATTCTGGCCGTTGATCGGCAGCAGCGTCGCCGCGCCGTACTCGCCCCACGCGGTGAACAAGAACGACGGATCGTCGTGATACTGCTCGGCCGGACGCGAACCATAGTACAGTACCTCGGCGCGGTTATAATCGCGCAGCGTCGGATAGAGCGCAATCAGGCCGCCTGCCACCAGCAACACGTACACGCCATACGACACGGGCCGCGCGACAAGCCGCAGCGGCCGTGTCTCCAGCAAGCCGATCACAAGCATCGCGGGCATCAGAAAGAACATGTACTGCTGCGGATATTCGACGAGCGCATGCATCATCAGCACGCCGAGCAGCGACAGGCCGAAAATGCGCGCAGGTGTCTGCGGTGCGCGCAGCACGCGAATCAGCCAGAATGCGATGCCCAGTACGAGGATCGCGACGCCGAGCGCGCCCGTCTTCGCCAGCAGATCGATGAAGATGTCGTGCGCGTTGTTGGCGATCTCGACGCCGCCGAGTTCGCGCACGAGATCGAACTGATAGCGCGGAAACTCGCCCCAGCCGACGCCCAGGAGCGGATGCGTCGTGAACATGGTCCAGCCGTATTTCCACAGCGCGAGACGCGGCGCGATCTGATTGGCGTCCTGCATGCGCTCCGCCGCCGATTGCGCGAGGCCGAAGCCGTAGCGCACATTGGCCCAGCGCACGGCCGCGTTCACGGTGAAGAACAGCACGGCCAGCACGATCGGCACGATCCACGCGCGTCTGTCACGCCGGCCCGGTCCGTCGAAGCCCTCGGAAGCGACCGGCCGCCCGATGACGAACGCCATCCACAGCCCGCCGACGACGATGACCGCCATCTGCAGCCACGGACCGCGCGACACGGTAAGCGCGAGGCCGAGCGAATAGATCGCCGACACGGCAGCCCACGCAATCACCGGCAAGCGCCGCGTCTGCACGTAGTAGAGCGCGCCGGCCATCGCGAAGGCGATCACCGTCGCCAGATGGTTCGCCTGCGCCATGTTGCCGAACGGCCGGCGATCGACGGTCACGTTGTACGCGACGATCAGCGGCATGAACTTCACCTCCATATGCAGCAACTGCACGACCTGGCAAAACGCCGCGAACAGTCCGCCGACCATCAGCGCGGCCGCGCCGATACGCAGCGCCTTTTCCGCGAGTCCCGCGCGCACGAAGCCGAAACCCGTATGCACCGCGACGAACGACGCGAGCAGATACGCGCCGCCGAACCAGTTCATCGATGGCTGCGCGATCGGCAGCAAGACCGTTTGCGCGACCAGCAGGATGCCGAACAGCAGCGGCATCAGCGCGATCACCGGCGAGGCGAACGGCACGCGCAGCTCGGACAGCCGCACCAGCAACGCGACCGTGGCGCTGAGCGCGAGATAGAGCGTGAGCGCGCTGTACTCGGCGTAGAAAGTCGGAATCGGATAAGTGTGGTTGACGACGCCGAATGGAATCGTCAACGCAAGACACAGAACGGCGAAAGAAAGGTAACGCGCGTAGAAAGAAGGCATGAGGAGCGGGGAACGTCGGCAGGCGCACTATACAAAACTTTGCCTACGCTGTCCGGCAAACGCCTGTTAGTGTGCCGAAATTCCGGCTTTTTTTGCACGAATCGTTCCCTGCCCGCCGATTCTCCTTGCGCTTCGAAAGGCGCGCGGTCCGCAACCGCATTCAGGCACGACACTCCGGCGGCGCCAGATTNCAGCGAGCCCGCCTGCACGGTGCCGCGCGCACGCGCGANNNNCGGCCGGCGCGACGCTCGTCGTGTAGGCGATCGTGACGCTGTCGATGCNGACGCGCCGACGCCGCCAGCGCGACGCCCTCGCCCACGCGCGAGCGCGCCAGATAATCCTGATACGCGGGAATCGCGTAAGCCGCGATCACGCCGACGATCGCCAGCACGATCATCAGTTCGATCAGCGTGAAACCTTTGGCGACGGCATCGCGTGCATGCTGCCGGAAACCTCGAAATAGCATCGTCATTGCACCCTCGATAAGAAAAAAGCGCCTGCCGCGAGACGCGGACAGGCGCTTCGATCGTATTGAGGCAGCCGCGACGGCGGCAGTCAGCCAAACGGCCTAGGACGAATTCCGGATGCTCAACCTGCCGGGGCCACGGCGCGCCGCTTCAGCAGCCAGCCGATCACGAGCACGAACAATGCACCGGTGACGTGCGCCACGTAAATCGCAAACTCGGTGTTGAGCGCCGGCCAGCGGTCGATGAAGGGATCGTCGGCGATCAGGCCGCCCGCGATCCAGCCGAGCAGCCCCGCGCCCAGCAGCACGACGACCGGAAAGCGGTCCAGCAGCCTGAGGACGAGCGTGCTGCCCCAGACGATCAGCGGAATGCTGACGACGAGGCCGAACACCACCAGCGCGAAGCGATGCTGCGGGTCCGCCGCTTCCGCCGCGCCCGCAATCGCGATGACATTGTCGAGACTCATCACCGCATCGGCGACGACGATGGTCTTTACCGCCGTCCACAGCTTGTCGGATGCGTCGATCTGGTGATCGTCGTGATCCGGCTGCATCAGCTTCACGCCGATCCACAACAGCAGCATGCCGCCGACGAACTTGAGGAACGGAATGTCGAGCAGCACGACCGCGAAGGCGATCAGCAGCACGTGCAAGACGATCGCGCCGAGCGTGCCGAGCACGATGCCGCGCGTACGCTGCTGGTCCGGCAGATTGCGGCACGCGAGCGCGATCACGACCGCGTTGTCGCCGCCGAGCAGGATGTCGATGACGATGATTTGAACGACCGCGCCCCAGTGGAGCGTCGCGAAGAATTCGAGCATGGGACAGTCAACGAAAAAAGGCGAGGAAGCATGCGCTCCCTCGCCTTTGAGAAGCTTCGACGAAAGGATTCGGTAAGAATACCAACAAACCCCTTCGGAAATTTCCGAACTTAGATGACCGACTTCAGCAGACGGCCCATTTCCGACGGATTCTTCGTGACCTTGATGCCGCATGCGTCCATGATTTCGAGCTTGGCTTCCGCCGTGTCCGCACCGCCCGAGATCAGCGCGCCAGCGTGGCCCATGCGCTTGCCCGGGGGCGCCGTGACGCCCGCGATGAAGCCGACGACCGGCTTCTTCATGTTGTCNTGCCGACCGCCGACGACTGGCCGAGACTGAGCGCCGTTAGTTGGCCGACTGCTTCATACGTCAGCGTGCCCGAACGCGACACGACGCCGATGCGGCCCTTTTTATGGATGTGACCCGGCATGATGCCGATCTTCAGTTCGTCCGGCGTGATCGTGCCCGGGCAGTTCGGTCCGAGCAGCAGCGTCTTGCGGTTCTCGCGGCGCATGCGGTCCTTGATTTCCAGCATGTCGCGAACCGGAATGCCTTCCGTGATGCAGATCGCGAGATCGAGATTGGCTTCGACGGCTTCCCAGATCGCAGCGGCTGCGCTTGCGGGCGGCACGTAGATGACCGACACGGTCGCGCCGGTTTCGGCCTTCGCTTCCTTGACCGATGCATAGATGGGAATGCCTTCGAAGTCTTCGCCGGCCTTCTTCGGGTTCACGCCCGCGATGTAGGCTTCGCGGCCGTTCGCGTATTCGCGGCAGGCGCGCGTGTGGAACTGGCCGGTCTTGCCGGTTATGCCCTGCGTGATGACCTTCGTGTCTTTGTTGATCAGAATCGACATGTAGTGACCTCTGTTCGTTTGGCGTCGCAACGCGCGAGCGCGCGCCGCCATTCGTATCTGGTGAACGCTCCTTTGCTTTTGAGGCTGGCAAGTGCGAAGCGCTTACTTGCCTTCGGCTGCCGCGACGACCTTCTGCGCAGCTTCTTCCATGCTGTCGGCCGAGATGATCGGCAGGCCGGAGTCCGCCAGCATCTTCTTGCCGAGGTCTTCGTTCGTGCCCTTCATGCGCACGACGAGCGGCACCTTCAGGTCCACGGCCTTCGACGCCGCGATCACGCCTTCCGCGATCACGTCGCAGCGCATGATGCCGCCGAAGATGTTCACGAGAATCGCCTTCAGGTTCGGGTTCTTCAGCATCAGCTTGAAGGCTTCGGTCACCTTATCGGTCGTCGCACCGCCGCCGACGTCGAGGAAGTTGGCCGGTTCGCCGCCGAACAGCTTGATGGTGTCCATCGTCGCCATTGCCAGACCTGCGCCGTTCACCAGACAGCCGATGTTGCCGTCGAGCGAGATGTACGCGAGATCGAACTTCGACGCTTCGACTTCAGCCGGATCCTCTTCGTCCAGATCGCGGTAAGCGACGATTTCCGGATGACGGAACAGCGCATTCGCGTCGAAGTTGAACTTGGCGTCCAGCGCGATGACCTTGCCGTCGCCGGTCAGGATCAGCGGGTTGATTTCCGCGAGCGATGCGTCAGTATCGAAGAACGCCTTGTAGAGGCCCTGCAGAATCGTGCGCGCTTGCGGCAGCGATGCGTCCGGAATGCCGATCTTGCGTGCCAGGTCGTCCACTTCCGCGTCCTTCTGACCCGTCGCCGGATCGACCGGCAGCTTGTGCAGCAGCTCGGGCGTCTTTTCCGCGACTTCTTCGATGTCCATGCCGCCTTCGCTCGACGCCATCACGACGATCTTCTGCGAGACGCGGTCGAGCACGAGGCCGACATACAGTTCCTTCTTGATGTCCGCGCCTTCTTCGATCAGCAGACGGTTGACCTTCTGGCCTTCCGCGCTGGTCTGGTGCGTGACGAGCTGCATGCCGAGGATCTGGTTCGCGTATTCGCGAACCTGCTCGATCGACTTCGCGACCTTCACACCGCCGCCCTTACCGCGGCCGCCGGCGTGGATCTGAGCCTTGACGACCCAAACCGGGCCGCCCAGCTCTTCCGCGGCCTTGACCGCATCGTCCACCGAGAACACGGGTTTGCCGCGCGGGACCGCGACGCCGAATTTCCGCAGGATTTCCTTACCCTGGTACTCGTGAATCTTCATGTGTGATTCCTTCAGTCTGAGAGTTGGAGTGAACTTCTAGGAGTGTGAACCGCTGTTTTCGTCGATTCTTGTTTGAATGCCGATCGACGCACGCCAGGCGTCACGCGCGTCATTTCATTTATCCGGGGCACGTAATCGACCCAGCGCGGGTAATACTCGCGCACGGCCGGACCGTCGAAGCGCAGCGCGTGACAGCGGCCGAGCTGAAACGGCGGCTGTGCCTCGGGCGCCGTGCCGGCGTTGGAGAATGGACTGCCGCTCTCGACTTTCCACACTTCGCCGGCGAAGGCCTGAATTGCGACGGTCGGCAGCACGGCGCACAACTCGGTGAAATGCGTGCAGCTGGCGATGCCGCGCAGACGCGCTGACTTCGTGGCGAAACCGCGTGAGCAGATTGAGCAGATTGAGACCGATGAGTTGCCGATACGCAGCGTTGGACTCGGCGCACAGCGGGCCATACGGCGACCACTCCGACGACGCTTCGGCGTCGACGATGGTGAGTTCGCGATCGATGGTGACGCGTAGCCAGAGTTCATGGATCGGCAGGCCGTTTGGCCGGACGCCCGTCGCGAGGTGAGTATCGCGCGGCTTCTCATCGGTTAGATAGGCTTCGATATCCCAGAGCCCGTCTTCCCGCTCGAAGGCTTCCAGCCGAATCGCGCGTCGATGGCGCAATTGTCGGGAAGCGGGCGAAGAAAGAGGCATGCTGGACCAAAACCGAAAGGGGGAAAACTGAAAAATTTTAGCATATTGGGTATTCTCGGCTGAGGATTGCCCTGATGGAAGAAAACGTGCGTGCGCATTTGGAGGATTTTAGCAAGCGCCCGGCGTGCGGCGTATCGACTCAGCAGATCGGGACCGTGCGCTCGAGCCTCTGCGGGATTAGTCGTCGGTGAACTCGTCGGTCCATTCTTCCTCGCTGCCCTTGATCACCTTGCCGATGGTGCCGCTCGAGAAGCCGCACACCGCGAGAAAGCGCACCTGCTTCGCGCGTTCGGCGGGCGTCTGTGGCGGCGTGCCGAACTTCTTCTCCCACACGGCGCGGGCGCGCTGCGATTCGGTCTGCGCGAGCTTGTCGGCGGTTTCGCTGATCAACGTGTCGCCGACCGCGTGACGCTTCAATTCGCTGATGATGCGCCCTCTGCCCATGCGCGATGCCCGCCGATGCACGACGCTTTCGACGAAGCGTTCGTTCGACAGCCACTTCTCACGTTCGAGATCGTCGAGCAGGGCGTCGAGGCAATCGGAGGCTTCGACATAGGGGCGAAGCTTGCGGGCGAGTTCGGTGCGCGAGTATTTGCGACGCGACAAGTAACCCAGCGCGCGGCCTTTGAGCGAAAGAGTGGGACGCCGGGAATTGTTCGCTTGCGCAACGGAGGCTTTGCGTGCCCGCTGGCTGGTGGGCTGTAGACGGGTTCGTCGGGCGACGGCTCGGCGGACGATTCCGGCACCGGCACGCATTGTTCGAATGGCTCGAAAGAATCGGCGTCTTCGAAAGGGTCGGGGATGGATGTCGGAGCGGCGGCTTTGGGTTGGGGCGCCACGTCCGCTTGCTTGAGAACTTTCACCGGCTCGGGCTTCGATTGCTCCGCTTGCTTCAACAGCGCACGGGCATGTGCCAGACGGTCGGCGCGATCGGCGTGGTCGTCGCTGAATAGCGCATCGGTTCGAGCCGTAGCGGAATCGCCGTTGCCATCAAAGCGATTCGGACCGAAGGCCGGCACGCGAACCATCTCGCGCGACGATGCCGACGGTCCGAATCGGCTTTTCCGCATGATCGAAACGACGTCTTACGACGCTACGACTTACTCGCCGTCGGCCGCTTCGACACCCGCGACGACTGCATCGCCCAGCGCGGCGACGCCCAGCGATTCGCGGATCTTGTTCTCGATCTCGCGCGCGATGTCCGGATTCTCACGCAGGAATTCCCGCGCGTTGTCCCTGCCCTGCCCGATGCGATCGCCGTTGTAGCTGTACCAGGCGCCGGCCTTGTCAACCAGCTTGGCCTGCACGCCCAGATCGATGATTTCGCCCTGACGCGAAATGCCTTCGCCGTACAAGATGTCGAAGATGGCTTCGCGGAACGGCGGCGACACCTTGTTCTTCACGACCTTCACGCGCGTTTCATTGCCGATGACTTCATCGTTCTTCTTGATCGAACCGATACGGCGAATGTCGAGGCGCACCGACGAGTAGAACTTCAGCGCGTTACCGCCCGTGGTGGTTTCCGGATTGCCGAACATGACGCCGATCTTCATGCGGATCTGGTTGATGAAGATGACGAGGCAGTTCGTGCGCTTGATGGTCCCGGTCAGCTTGCGCAGCGCCTGCGACATCAGACGCGCCTGGAGACCCGGCAGCGAGTCGCCCATTTCGCCTTCGATTTCCGCCTTCGGCACGAGCGCCGCGACCGAGTCGATGACGATCATGTCGATGGAGCCGGAGCGCACCAGCGCGTCCGCGATTTCGAGCGCCTGTTCGCCCGTGTCCGGCTGCGAGATCAGCAGCTCCGGCACGTTGACGCCGAGCTTGCCCGCGTATTGCACGTCGAGCGCGTGTTCCGCGTCGATGAACGCCGCCGTGCCGCCGAGCTTTTGCATCTCCGCGATCACTTGCAGCGTGAGCGTGGTCTTGCCCGATGACTCCGGACCGTAGATTTCCACGACACGGCCACGCGGCAAACCGCCGACGCCGAGCGCGATGTCCAGTCCGAGCGAACCGGTGGAAACCACCTGAATGTCTTCGACCGCCTCACCTGCGCCGAGCCGCATGATCGACCCTTTGCCGAATTGCTTTTCGATCTGCGAGAGCGCGGCAGCCAATGCCTTGCTCTTCTCCGCAGTCATGCCAGCCGGGCCTTTCTTGCTTTCTTCCATGAATCGTCCTTTGCTATGATGAACGGCGTCTGAGGCAGTGTTCACTGGCATTTCCGTTGCTCAATGCAGTACGCAAAAGCACCCATCCCCCACACGCAGGCACTGTATAAAAAACAGTAGTTTTTGCAAGCGCGAAACGGCGTGGCACTGCTTTTTTCCACCCCGCGCGATGCGCAAAAACCACGCAACACCCTGGAGACCGCCGCGCCGCGCGACGAACGGTGCCGGCCATGCCGATGCGCTTCATCGCGCCCGGCGCACTTAGGCGCACACGACGATGCGAATCCTCATTGCCGAAGACGACAGCATACTCGCGGACGGCCTCGTTCGATCACTCCGCCAATCGGGCTACGCCGTCGACCATATGAAACACGGCGTTGAGGCCGATACCGCCCTCACGCTGCAGCCTTTCGACCTGCTCATCCTCGATCTCGGATTGCCGCTGATGCCAGGCCTGGAGGTGCTTCGGCGCCTGCGCGCGCAATTCGCAGATGCCGGTTCTGATCCTCACTGCCGCCGATTCCGTCGACGAGCGTGTCAAGGGACTCGACCTCGGCGCCGATGACTATATGGCCAAGCCCTTCGCCTTGAACGAACTCGAAGCGCGCGTGCGGGCGCTCACCCGGCGCAGCGCCGGCGGCGGCCCGACGGTCGTACGGCACGGCTCGCTCGCGTTCGATCAGATGGGACGCATCGCGACCATCGACGATCAGGTGATCGACCTGTCCGCGCGCGAACTCGGCGTGCTCGAAGTGCTGTTGCAACGGCTGTTGCAACGAACGGGCCGGCTCGTCTCGAAGGAACAGCTCGTCAACCATCTGTGCGAATGGGCGAGGAAGTCAGCAACAACGCGATCGAGGTCTACGAAGATCGAGCCGAGCGGCGCGAAGATCATCACGGTGCGCGGTTTCGGTTACACGCTGGAGAAGGCGACGCCCGTCCCGAACGCCCCAACGCCCCAACGCCCCGAGCGGCGCGAGCGGCGCGAGCGCGCAGCCGCCCGGCGAAGCGGCCGGGCATCACTATAGGCCGGGCATCGCTATAAGTAGCAGTAGCAGTAGCAGTAGCAGTAGCGCGCATGGCGTCGCCGGCTTCCACGGACTCGCATCGTCACGCGCCGGGCGCCGCCCAGAACGGCCCGAACGCCGATTCCGACGCCCTGCGCGACGCCCGCTACGCCAATCCGTTCGTGCCGCCCGACGAACTCGAACCCGACGCCGAAACGCATCCGCGCTCGCTCTTCGGCGAGATTCTCGACTGGATGCTCGCGCCCCTGCTGCTTTGGCCGATGAGCATCGCGGTGACGGGTCTGGTCGCGAAGTCCATCGCCAACGGGCCGTTCGATCGCGCGCTCGAAGCCGATGCCTACGCGACCGCGCGCCAGATCCAGTCGGTGAACGGTGTCGCCGAATTGCGGTTGCCGGACGCGACGCACGACTTCCTGCGCGCCGATAACGTCGACAGCGTGTTCTTTCAGGTGCTCGGCACGCACGGCGAACTCGTCGGCGGCGACCGCGACATGCCCTTGCCGCACGAGGACGACCGGACGCAGCCGGGCATCGTCGAGTTTCGCGACGACGTGCTGCGCGGCAACGACATCCGCGTCGCCTATAACGACCATCGAACTGCCGAATCTCGCGCCCGGCCGCGATCCGGAAAGCACGCAGCCGGTGCTCGTGCAGGTCGCGGAGACGCTCGACAAGCGCAGCCAGCTGGCCAACGACATCATCAAGGGCGTGATCCTGCCGCTCGCAATCGTGCTCGTGTGGTTCGACCTGTCGCGCGGGCTCGCGCCGCTGGTCACGTCGTTCAACGACCTGCTCACGCGGCTCGAACAGAACATGGAGTTCCAGAAGCGCTTCATCGCAGATGCCGCGCATCAGATGAAGACGCCGCTCGCGGGCCTGCGCATGCAGGCGGAACTGGCGCTGCGCCAAGACGTATCGATGGAAGTGCAGCGCTCGCTCGAACAGATCGTGACCAGTTCCGAGCACGCCGCGCGGCTCATCACGCAACTGCGCGCGCGGAGAATCGCGCGACGGGGCAGATCTTCACGCGCATCGTGCTCACGGATCTCGCGCGTCTGGCCGTTCGCGACTGGGTGCAAGCCACGCTTGCGAAGGGCATGGATCTCGGCTACAAGGAGCCGGACGATCTGGTCGAAGTCGACGGCAACGTCGTCATACTGCGCGAAATGCTGTCTACTTGATCGACAACGCGATCCGCTACACGCCCACGAACGGCCGCATCACCGTGCGCGTGCGGACCGACGCGAACGACCTCGACCGCATGCATCTGGAAGTCGAGGACACCGGCCTCGGCAATTCCGCCCACCGAGCGCGGGCGCGTGGTCAAGCGCTTCTATCGCATTCTCGGCCGCGAGGGCGAAGGCGACGGCAGCGGCCTCGGGCTTGCTATCGTCAAGGAGATCGCGGCGATGCACGGCGGCACGCTCGCCATCGAGAACCACGTCTATCAGGAATCGCTGAAACTCGCGGGCACACTGGTGCGGTGCGCGTCAGCTTGCAGCGGGTTTGTCCTATCCGGGAGAAACCCTGAGCGTCAGCTTCGTCCACTTCGGAGGAACGCAGATGTTGCACGATATTTGCATCTACTTAACGGCATTTGCACAGCCGTTCGTCGCAGAATCCGTCAATGCACACGATCGTGCCGCTTCGGCCACGCGTCAGAACGCCGTAAGTTTTCGTTGCAATAATCGTTCCATCGGAACCGCCACGCACGGGCCGATGGATTCGAACAGCTAAAAGGAGACGATTCATGGCTACGGTCGAAGAGCGCGTTTCGCATGCACCGATGACGGCGGAGGAGAAGAAAGTCATCTTCGCTTCGTCGCTCGGCACGGTGTTCGAGTGGTACGACTTCTATCTCGCGGGCTCGCTCGCGATCTACATCAGCAAGACCTTCTTCTCGGGCGTCAATCCGACGGCCGGGTTCATCTTCACCTTGCTCGGCTTCGCGGTGCGTCCGTTGCGCGATCGTGTTCGGGCGGCTCGGCGACATGGTCGGGCAAGTACACGTTTCTCGTGACCATCGTCATCATAGGTCTGTCGACGTTTCTGATCGGCTCCCTGCCGGGCTATGCGTCGATCGGCATCGCGGCGCCGATCATCTTCATCGCGATGCGCCTGCTGCAAGGTCTCGCGCTCGGGGGCGAGTACGGCGGCGCGTGGACCGCGTGGATCCAGACGACCGCGACGCTCGCCCTCTTCGGCCTGACGGCCGGCCAGGCGGTCGTGTGCCAGTTTTATTCGCTGTTCTTCCTCACGCAGACGCTGAAGGTCGACGGCACGAGCGCGAACATCATGGTCGCGGTGGCGCTGCTGATCGGCACACCGTTCTTCGTGTTCTTCGGCTCGCTGTCGGATCGCATCGGACGCAAGCCGATCATCATGGCGGACTGTCTGATCGCCGCGCTGTCGTTCTTCCCGCTCTTCAAGGCGCTCGAGCACTACACGAACCCGACGCTCGAAAGCGCGACGCAGAAGTCGCCGATCGTCGTCATCGCCAATCCGAACGAGTGCTCGTTCCAGTTCAATCCGGTCGGCACCGCGAAGTTCACGACGTCTTGCGACATCGCCAAGGGCGCGCTGTTGAAAGCCGGTTTGAACTACGAGAACGTGGTGGCGCCGGCGGGCACGCTCGCGCAGATCAAGGTCGGTGAGACGGTCGTGAACACCTATAACGGCAAGAGCGCCGATGCCAAAGCGCAGGGTGCGGCGTTCGACAAGACGCTCGCGGGCACGCCCAAGAGCGCGGGCTATCCGGCGAAGGCCGATCCGGCGCTGATCAACTGGCCGATGGCGATCGTGATCCTCACGATCCTCGTGATCTTCGTGACGATGGTCTACGGTCCGATCGCGGCGATGCTGGTCGAGATGTTCCCGTCGTGATCAGCATGCTGTTCGTGAAGAACACGCGCCACTCGAGCGTCTACGACGAAGATTAATGAGTTAATGAGATTTCCGGCAAAAAGGGGTTGACAGTCGTTTTGGCCCTCGCCATAATTTTGGATTATTTTGGCGAATTAGCTCAGTCGGTTAGAGCGACGGAATCATAATCCGCAGGTCCGGGGTTCGAGTCCCTGATTCGCCACCAGCTTCAAAAAAGCCGCTGTCCCAAAAGGACAGCGGCTTTTTCATTTCTCGCGCCGCGTTTCACGCGCCCAACACGCCTCATGCTTAAATAGCACATCCGCTTCTCCCGCCATTGAACATGCCCACTTTCGACCAACTCGCCGCGACCATCCGCGAGCACTTTTCCGACTTGAGCCCGCAATTCCAGGCCGGTGCCG
>JAQFVI010000399.1:14165-52303 GCA_029439495.1 Caballeronia sp. BR6202001590007 | reverse complement strand
TGGTGTTCGGTTGAATCGACATGAGTGTGATCCGTTGATTGAGAAGTTCAGTGGGATTTAGTCGCGCGCGACGATCTCGACCCAGTTCGCGCCGTGGCCGCCCTCGCATCACGAAGGCAGGGTGAGCGCGCCAGTATCGGCGTCGATGGCATAGGCAGAAACATGCGTCGATTTTTCGCCGCACGCGATAGAGAAAGCGTCCCGTCGGATCGATGCGGAATCCGCGCGGCTGGGTTTCGGTGTCCGTGGAACCAACTTCGCGCAGCGTGCTGTCCGTCTCGACGCGATAGGCGATCAACTGGCTCGACGTCCGCTCGCTGACATAGACGAAGCGCCCGTCGGGGGTCACTTGCATGTCCGCCCGCGCCCCAGATCGGTTTTGCGAGCACCGCTGGATCGATCTGCTGACCGCTCGCCGAACTCGGGCGCACGCGGCCCGGTTCGAGATGCGCAAGCACTCGCGCTCGTTCAGTGATGCGCGGCGAGGACAGCCGGCCGGTATCGGCATCGCGCTCGAAGGACGCGACCGTCGCCTTGAATTCGCTGACGACATACAGCGTGCGTCCGTCCGGCGAGAAACGCAGATGACGCGGTCCGAAGTCGTCTTTGACCTTCACGACTTCGGTCGCATGCAGCGCGCCGTCGCGCAGTTAGAAGCAGCGGAGCGTGTCCGAGCCGAGCGAACTGACATAGGCGAAACGCCCGTCTCGCGACGACAGCGCGCAATGCGCATTCTGGATGTCGTCGACGAACTGCAGCGCGCCGCCTTCGCCTTGTGCGATGCGCGCGGCATCGTAGAGACTCGCGCGATTCTCGCCATACGACGCGCCGAGCAAATAGCGCCCGCTCGCATCGGCGGACATATACGCGAGATTCGATTCGATCGGCGCGGTGTGACGACGGGTGAGCGCGCCGGTTTTGGCATCGAACGGATACGTCACGATGCCCGGCGGATGTCTGCGCGTGGCCGCATAAAGCGTTATGGCGTCCAGCGACAGCGCAAGCGGCATAACGTTCGCGTTGGCGAGCAGGCGGCCTTCGACTTCGAGCCTGCCTGTCGCAGCTTCGAAGCGATAGGCGCCGATGTCGCCATCCGCTGCGTTGGAAACGAATACCGAATAAACATCGTTCATGGTCGATCCTCAATGTGAATGGGTACGGCGCGATACCGAAAATACCCCAAATCACGCCGATGGCTGGCAAACAGTCGAGATCGATCAGAACGTTATCTAATGAAATTTTATGTTATCGCAATCATTCCACCAACCGCGCGTTAACCCTTGGTCGCCGAGTCAGTCACAGCGGGAGCTACAAACGTTAGCCAAGATCTCACGTAGACATCAGACCACGTAGACATCAGACGACTTCGCGGTCGCATTCCCAAGAAGCAAAAAAGCCGGCCTCTAGCCGGCTTCCTCACGCGAAAAATATCCGTCCGCTTACTTGGCCTTCTGGCCGATTTCATGATTCGCCATGATTTCCAGCGCGCGCACCATGCCCGAGTCCCATGCCTTGCCGCCATGCGCGGAACACGAATTGAACAACTGCAACTGCATGCAGGTCGCGGTGTTCGGCAGCGCGACGCCGAGCGATTGCGCCGTTGCCAGCGTCAGGTTCAGATCCTTCTGATGCAGATCCTGAAGTCCGGATTGAAGGTGCGCTTGGTCATCCGCTCGCCGTGGACTTCGAGAATGCGCGACGACGCAAAGCCGCCCATCAGCGCCGTGCGCACTTTCTCGGCATCGACGCCGGCCTTCGACGCGAGCAGCAGCGCCTCGCTGACCGCTTCGATCGTCGCGGCGACGATCACCTGATTCGCGACCTTGCAGACCTGACCCGCGCCGACTTCGCCGCCTGACACAGGCGCGTCGAGATAGTCCGCGCCCTTCTCGCGCACTTTCGCGGCGAATTCGCGTGTGGCGATCGGCGAGATCGAACTCATGTCGACGACGATCTGCCCCGCGCGCAGCGACTGGGCGACACCGTTTTCGCCGAACAGCACGCGTTCGACGTCGGGCATGTCCGGCACCATCAAGAAAATGATGTCCACCTTCGATGCGACGTCCACCGGGCTGTCGCAAGCCATCGCGCCGGCCTGCGTCAGATCGCCGGGCACACCGCTGCGCGTGAACGCCGCGAGTTCGACGCCACTCGAGCAGGCGCTTGATTGCGACGGGCTCGTTCGCGGACGGCCGCACGACCGGCGCGATCACCCTGTCCTTCAGCGCCATAAGTTGCGGTATCAGCGTGATGGCGTCGTTGGGCGCGTGCTCGGCGTCGAGCAGCATCCAGTCGAAACCGATGACGCCCATCAGTTCCGCGACGGTCGGATTCGCAAGCGACATCCAGCAGCCGATCTGACGGCGGTGTTCGCGCAACGATGATGCTTTGAAGTTGTTCGGTATGGCCTGATACGGATTCGATGACGGTATGATGCCTCCCTGTGACGACGACGATTGGATGTGGAAAGCGGTACGTCCCGGCGCGTCAAGCGCGTCTAGTTATCAGACGTCTTAACTAATCGTACAAGAAAGGGGGCGAAAGGGCAGAGGCGTTAACAACTCTTTGTACTCACATGGCGGCTGTCTCGTGTGAACACGTCAGTCGAATGGTCATTGGACGTCCGGCTAAAGCATACACAGCGTCGGCCCGAACGATGTCCGATAACGAATTCCCTCTTTTTTAGCCTCAACCATGGCCAGTCTCACCGAAAAAGTCGTCGCCGCGATGATCGAAAACATCGAGCGCGGCATCCTGCGCTCCGGCGACAAGATTCCGACCGAAGTCGCGCTGATGAATCAGTTGTCCGTCAGCCGTTCCGTTGTGCGCGAAGCCGTGTTGCGCCTGTAGGCCGCGAATCTCGTCGAAACGCGGCACGGCGTCGGCACTTTCGTGCTCGCGCCCGCCGATCGCGAAGCGGTCCGTTTGCAGGAAGCAGATCTGTCGAATCTGATCGACATCATGGCGATCATCGAATTTCGCATCGATCTGGAAGGCGCGGCGGCCGCGTTAGCCGCGCAACGGCGCACGGGTCAGCGTCTGAAGCAGATCGAAGGTGCGCTGGAACGCTTTGGGCAGCAAGTCGCGAACGGCAGTACCGACGTGCTCAAACACGATGTCGAGTTTCATCTGCAAATCGCGCGAGCGAGCGGCAACCGCTATTTCTACGACGTGCTGAGTCAGATGGGCCGCGGCGTGAGTCTGCGCACGCGCCTGCGCGCCGTGGAAATCGCGGAACTGGATCAGATCGAGCGCTTGCGGAACACAAGGCGATTTATTAGCCGATCGTCCGTCAAGACAAGGACGACGCGCGCGTCGCGATGCGCCTGCACTTGAGCAATAGCCGCGAACATCTGAAGCAGGCTCACTCACGATGCCACTGCTTCCTGAATGCCGTGACAGCGCTTTGTGCAGGTCCGGACGCGTCTTTAAGTAGACAAAAGAACGTGTAATGTATACGTCGTAGTAGTTAACAAGCTCGCCTGTTTTCAGTGGATAAGTGTTTTTGAGTGCTTTTGCGCGTTTAGCGTCAGCGGTTTACGCGCGCGACAAGTTCGGTATGAACACGCGGGATTCGCTTTGAACGAAGGACAACTTTTCGGCGAATGACGTAAACCGGAAGTTGTTCAGAAAGCGTGAACAGTTAACACGATGCGGTGTTCACAGGGTTGTCCACAGTGAGTGCGAAGCGATGAGCGAAAAAAGCGCCTCGGAAGAGGCGCCTGGTAGACGTAATCAGTGCGTTTTCGAGCCGTCGATGACGACGCCCGACCGACCCTAAGAAGTGAGATCGAGATGCGACCGCATCTCAGGAGATGACGTGAACGGCCAGTTCGGGTTGCATCTGCGATGCCAGCCACTTGGTCTTTTCTTCGTCTTTGCGTAGGTGACGAACAGATCACCCGGCCGCTCCGCATGGGGGGGAGCGCGATGCTCCAGATGCCGGCGACGTCCTCGCGTACCAGTACGCAGGGCACGGTTTCGCTAACTTTTGTTGTCATAGGTTGTCATAGCGCTGCCTCGGAAAGCGCAAAAACACCGTCGCAGATGGCAACGGTTCTCTCAGAAATTCGGTCTATGCCGATTGACATTCAATTATTTTGCCTGAAGCGAGTACTACAAGGCAAGCGTTCGAGCAAATATTGCCGATTTGGTGCGCGGATGCTCGTATTGGTGCGCCGATCGAATCGGGCTGACGCCGGCAAACGAACGCCTTAAGGAATCGACGATGCGCCGGGCGAGTTCTATGCTCAAGTCGATGAACGGATGTAGCGTGAAGGATGCGCGCGGCCTGCTGCGGGCACGATCGACATCGATACCTTCGACGCCATCGGTCTATAAGGCTTCTTCTGCGCCGGAACGGCCCGATCCAGCAACAGGGCGCGCTGAATAAGGAATCGCCGTGGCTCAATCGAACGACGTGCAGACCGAGTTCCTCAACGGAATGGTCGAGCATCGCACACCCATCGGTGTTTCTCGTCAACGGCATCAAGCTGACCGGCGTGATCACCGCCTTCGACAACTACGTGCTGACCGTCGAGTCGCCGTCCGGATCGCAGATGGTCCTCAAAAGTGCCGTTTCCACGGTCATCGAACAGCACGCGCCTGCGATCAGAACAGGCGCTTCGCAGACGCTGCGCGTCGAGCGGCCGTCGCGGACGCATCGCTGAACGCGGGCACGCCGATCGGCGCGGGCGTCATGTCGTCGGCCGATCGTCGGTGATGACGACCGTGCCGGCGATCCGATCGTGCAGCGCCTGCTTGCGTGGATTGAACAAGGTCCACACGAAGCCGATGCCGGGCATCGCGAAGGTCAGCAAATAGAGCCGATGGTGCGCAACGCGGCCTAGCGGCGCGTCATCGGCGCGTGGCTGTCGGCGTCGACGATGCTCAGGCGCAGCGTGCGTTTGCCCGGCGACGTGCCCCACGTCGGTTTGCCCGGCGACGTGCCCCACGTCGACCACAAGATGCCGGTAATGAGGATCGGAATGCTTTGCCCGATCATCAGCCACAGGAGCAGCGTGGCGGTCAGCGCGTCGGGAGACACGGCAGGTTTCTCGGTGTGGGCGGTCCGAGCGGAACGAAGAGCAGGATGACCGGTCCACCACACCGAATCGATGCACAACGCGCGGGTGCGTTCGGAGAAGGGCGCGTAGCGCATGTGCATTTCACTCCAGGACATCGCTTCGGTCTTGCGGAATTCGGCTTACTGCAGCACCGGCCTGCGCCACGAATAGCAGATGGGCGTCGTCGTTCGATTTCAGGGTAACGCGGCATCGACCGCAATGCCTGCGTGCGTGCGTTTTCGGCGTCGAATACGGCGAGCGCCGTCGCCACGAGCGATAACGCGCTACGTGCGTTGTATCGGCGTCCGGCGCGAAAACGTGCGGTTAGCAGGCGCGTGCGCTTCGCCGGGAAAGAACGGTAGAATAAGGAAACCTTAAACTGAGCAATGAGCGGAAAAGTTCGCCATGCTATCGAGGGCGCATGTCGGCCAGATTTCAGCGGCGATCGATTCTGCCGACGCGACGATAAGCCATCCTCCGACTGTGTCGCGATTGAGACGCTTGTGTGCGCTAACGCGCTAAAGCGCGCGAAAAAGCATGTCGCTGCTTCAGATACATCTCGTATCATTTGTTAAGCGATTGCATACATAGAGACGCCGTCACGATAACCATGACAAGCGACGTCGATGCGGGCAGGCCGCGAGTCGGCTGGGACAAGGACAATAACACGAGGCCGACGATCGACACGACGCATCGAACGCCGTGCGATCGACATGTGGCACAGCAGCAGTTCGCAGTGGCGGGATAGTCCGGGGGCCACGGTAGAGCGCTGAGAGAGACCACGTAAGGAACCGAGTCGGCCATAGAGATCGCAGAGTCTCGGCCGATTTTTTGCTGGTGTTTCTTCTGGTTGGCGCGGGGTGCAGTAATCACAGACGCCACCCCAACGCCCCACCCTCACTCCACCGTCACACTCTTCGCAAGATTGCGCGGCTTGTCCACGTCCGTTCCACGCGTGCACGCCGTGTGATACGCAAGCAACTGCAGCGGCACGACGTGCAAAATCGGCGACAGCGCGCCGTAATGCTCCGGCATCCGGATCACATGCAAGCTATCCTCGCTAACGATGCGCGTATCCGAATCCGCGAACACATACAGTTCGCCGCCGCGCGCGCGCACTTCCTGCATGTTCAACTTCAGCTTCTCGAGCAGCGTGTCGTTCGGCGCGACGGTGACGACCGGCATCGCTTCAGTGACGAGCGCGAGCGGCCCGTGCTTCAGTTCGCCCGCCGGATACGCCTCCGCGTGGATGTATGAGATTTCCTTCAGCTTCAGCGCGCCTTCGAGCGCGATCGGATGGTGCAGGCCGCGCCCGAGGAACAGCGCGTTTTCCTTGCGCAAGAATTCCTCCGACCACGCGATGATCTGCGGCTCCAGCGCCAGCACGCTGTTGAGCGCCGCCGGCAAATGGCGCAGTTGCGCGATATACGCCGCCTCCTGCTTCGCGTCGACGTGGCCGCGCAGCTTGCCGAGCGTCACAGCCAGCACGAACAGCGCGACGAGCTGCGTCGTGAACGCCTTGGTCGATGCCACGCCGATTTCCGTGCCCGCATGCGTCAGGAACGAGAGTTCGGTCAGGCGCACCATCGCGCTGCTCGCGACGTTGCAGACAGCCAGCGTGTGCTTGTGGCCGAGCGATTGCGCGTGCTTGAGCGCGGCGAGCGTGTCGGTGGTTTCGCCGGACTGCGAAATCACGACGACCAGCGCCTTCGGATTCGGCACCGATTCGCGGTAACGGTATTCGCTCGCGATTTCCACTTGCGTCGGAATCTTCGCGATCGATTCGAGCCAGTATTTCGCCGTCACGCCCGAGTAGTAGCTCGTGCCGCAGGCAAGGATCAGGATGCTGTCGATCTCCGCGAACACGTCGTTCGCCTGGTCGCCGAAGAGACTCGGATCGAAGCGGTCGGCCTGCGGAATCGTGTCGGTGATCGCACGCGGCTGCTCGAAGATTTCCTTCTGCATGAAATGACGGTACGGACCGAGTTCCACCGCACCGCCGTAGGCCGCGACCGTGCGCACTTCGCGCTTCGCGGGCATGCCGTCGCGATCGACGATCTTCACGCCGTCCAGCGCGATTTCCACGACATCACCTTCTTCCAGGAACGCGAAGCGGTCCGTGTTGCCCGCGAGCGCAAGCGCATCGGAGGCGAGGAAGTTCTCGCCCTCACCCACGCCGACCACGAGCGGCGAACCCTGACGCGCGCCGACCACCGTATGCGGCTGATCCTTGTGCACGACGGCGATTGCATACGCGCCGTGCAGCATCTTGACGGCATCGCGCACGGTCTGGAACAGATCGCCGCGATACATGCCGTGAATCAGATGCGCGATGACCTCCGTATCCGTCTGCGAGACGAACTCGTAGCCCTTGCCCTTAAGCGTCTCGCGCAGCGACTCGTAGTTCTCGATGATGCCGTTATGCACGAGCGCCACGGCATCGCGCGAGAAGATCGGATGCGCATTGTTGGTCACCGGCGCGCCGTGCGTTGCCCAGCGCGTATGCGCGATGCCGGTCACGCCCGTCAGCTTCGTCTCGCGAACCTGATCGTCGAGATCCGACACGCGGGCGACGCTGCGCGCGCGGCGCGGGCCTTCGTCGCCCAGCACGGCGATGCCGCACGAATCATAGCCGCGATATTCGAGGTGGCGCAGTCCTTCGACGAGCACCGGAACGATGTTACGTTGCGCAACCGCGCCGACAATTCCGCACATGAGAGTTGATCCTTTGAAGTCTTGAAATTTCTTTTACGAAACAGCCGCGCCAGGCCGGACTCATGCCTTCTTCGTCTTGACCGGGCGCACGTAACCCGTGCGGCCGACCTGCGTCTTTTCGTTCAGCACGAGCTGCCCTTCGGCGACGTCTTTCCACACGGTCGTGCCGGCTGCGATCGTCACGCCGTTGCCAACGCGCACCGGCGCCACCAGTTGCGTGTCCGAGCCGACGAACACGTCCTCGCCGATGATTGTGCGATGCTTGTTGGCGCCGTCGTAGTTGCAGGTGATCGTGCCCGCGCCGACGTTGGTGCGCGCGCCGATGTCTGCGTCGCCGATATAAGTCAGATGGTTCGCCTTGGCGCCGCGTCCGAGCGTCGTGTTCTTCACTTCGACGAAGTTGCCGACGTGCGATTCGTCGCCGAGCACGGCGCCCGGACGCAGCCGCGCATACGGGCCGAGCACGACGTTGGCGCCGGCCGTCGCGTTTTCGATATGCGTGTACGCATCCACTCGCGTGCCCGCGCCGATGACCGCATCGCGGATCATGCAGTTCGGGCCGATGCTCGCGCCTTCGCCGATCGTTACCTTGCCTTCGAACATGCAGTTGACGTCGATCGACACATCCGCGCCGCATNGCAGTGCATACGCGACATTGCGCTGATGCATGCGCTCCAGTTCNCGACGACGTCGGTCAGATAGAACTCGCCCTGCGCATTGTCGTTCTTCAGCGACGCGAGCCACGTTTCGAGCTGGCGCGTCGGCGTGACGACGATGCCCGTGTTGATTTCCGCGATCTGCAGTTCGGCCGGTGACGCATCCTTCTGTTCCACGATCTTGCGCACCTTGCTGTCTGCATCGCGCACGATGCGCCCGTAGCCGGTCGGATCGTTCACGCTGACGGTCAGCACGCCGTAGCGCTCCGGGCCCGCGGCATCGGTAAGACGTCGCAGCGTGCTCGCGCGTGTGAGCGGCACGTCGCCATACAGCACGAGCGTCGGCACCGACGGATCGAGCAGCGGCAACGCCTGCTGCACAGCGTGTCCGGTACCGAGTTGTTTGTCCTGGACGGCGAACTGCACATCCGGCGCACCGACCGTTTCGCAGACCTTGTCCGCGCCGTGCCCGATTACGACGACGAGGCGCGTCGGCGAAAGCGTGCGCGCGGTATCGATGACATGGGAGAGAAGCGGCCGGCCGGCCAGAGGATGAAGCACTTTCGGCAAGGCGGAGCGCATACGCTTGCTCATGCCGGCAGCCAGAATGACGATATTCATCGCAGGAAAACTTGCGCTATTTTGAGAGATTGAGAGATTGAGAGATTGAGAGATTGAGAGAGACATCTATGGTAGCACACGTACCGTGTAGCACGCGTACCGTGACGCAAAGTCCGATGGCGCGGCGCGGCAAAGATCCGCGCCGCGCCTTGTGTGGCAGGCGTTAGAGGTCGTCGAACTGGACGATGGAAATGGCCTGCGAGCCGCCGGCGGGCTCGCTCGCGCACGGTTCTTCGTCGAACGCGATATCGCCTTGCGGATCGGCTTCGCCGGTCGCGCGCAGCCCGGCGAACGGGTACAGCTGTGATCCATCAGATGCGACGGCACCACGTTGGTGAGCGCGTTGAACATGTTGTCGACGCGTCCTGGAAAGCGCTTGTCCCATTCGCGGATCAGCGCCTTCATTTCCGCGCGCTTCAGATTCGGCTGGCTGCCGCACAGGTTGCACGGAATGATCGGGAATTCGCGCAGTTCCGCGTATTTCTCGAGGTCAGTTTCCTTCACTTAGGCGAGTGGGCGGATCACGATGCTCTTGCCGTCGTCGGCTTGCAGCTTAGGCGGCATGTCCTTCAGCTTGCCGCCGTAGAAAATGTTGAGCAGCAGCGTCTGCAGGATGTCGTCGCGATAGTGCCCGAGCGCGATCTTGGTCACGCCCAGCTCGCCCGCGACGCGATACAGAATGCTGCGGCGCAGGCGCGAGCACAGCGAACACGTCGTTTTGCCCTCCGGCACGAGCCGCTTGACAATGCTGTACGTATCCTGATTTTCGATATGAAACGGAATACCGAGCTTGCTCAGATATTCCAGCAGGACGTGTTCGGGAAAGCCCGGCTGCTTCTGATCGAGATTGACCGCGACGATCTCGAAGTCGATCGGCGTGCGCTCGCGCAGGCGCATCAGGATGTCGAGCATCGCGTAGTTGTCTTTGCCACCCGACAGGCAGACCATCACGCGGTCGCCGTTTTCGATCATGTTGAAGTCGCCGATCGCCTGGCCGACCTGCCGCGCGAGCCACTTGAACAACTTGTTGTTCTCGTAGGCTTCCTTTTGCTGACGGCACGTCAGCGCCTCGCGTGCGGGCTTGTCGGCTTCGAAGTTGTCTTCACGCGCGTTCATGCTCGTTCCTCTTTGATGCGAAACACTTCGACGCCGACCGCGTCACAATCCTGGTAGACATCGGGCTTTTCCGTCGATACGGCGACCGCACGCACGTTCGGATGCGCGAGCAGCGTGGCGGCGACATCGTCGCACAGCGTTTCCTGCAAATGGATGTGGCCGCGCTTCACGCGCTCGGCGATGGTCGAGCGCATGAAGTCGTAATCGACGACCTCGGAGAGTTTGTCCTGCGTCGGCGTGGACAGCGCGAGCGGCACGTACAGTTCGACGTTGATGACGACGCGTTGCTCGCCGCGCTTTTCGAAGTCGTGCACGCCGATGTTGATGCGCACTTCGTAATTGCGCAGAAAAAGCCGCCGGCAATCGGTCAGCCGGGGATGCGAGAGTGCGGCAAGCATGAGTGTTCCGTAGGGTGTTCAGAGACATGGGGCGGCCGTTCCGTCAGCGCTTATGCGGGTTTTGCGCGGCGAATATGTACATCACGTCGCGCGGGCTCGGCACGAGATGCTGGCCGCCGTCGACGACGAGCGTCGTGCCCGTGACGCCGTGCGCGTTCGCCAGATAGCACGCCGCCTGTGCGATATCGTCCACGGTCGACGCGCGCTTGAGCGGCGTCACGCGGTGCGCCGCCTCGAACGTGTCCGGCGTCTGACCGGGGGAAATCAGCGTGAGGCCCGGCGCCAGGCCCGCGACGCGCAGTTTCGGCCCGAGCGCCTGCGCGAGTGCGACCGTCGCGTTGTCGAGCGCGGCCTTGGTCAGCGTGTACGACAGATAGTCGGGATTCATGTTGTACAGCTTCTGATCAAGCACGTTGATGACGACGCCGCGCAAGTCGTCGGCGGCGGCATCGGGCGTGACTTCATGTAGCATGCGCGCGAGCAGTACCGGCGCGGCGACGTTGACGGCGGTCATTTCCAGCAACTTCGCGTAGCCGAAGTCGGTGGCCGTGTCCTCGTCGAACTGCGACGCGCAGTTGACAACGGCGTTCAGGCCGCCGAACGCCTCGACGCACGCGGGCACGAGCCTGCGCACTTCTTCTTCGACGCCGAGGTTCGCCTTGACGGCGACGGCACGGCGGCCGAGCGCCTCGATTTCGGCGACGGCGTCGCGCGCCTCGCGCTCCGAGCCGCCGAAATGCACGGCGACGTTCCATCCCTGACGCGCGAATTCGAGCGCGATGCCACGTCCGACGCGCTTCGCCGCGCCGGTGACGAGCACGCTGCGGATAGACAGAACGGGAGTGGAAGACGGCGCGCGGGCGGAAGAAAACGGCGTGGAAGCGCTCATTTAAAAAAATACTGGGATGAATCCGAATCGACCAACCGACAGTTTACCTGCTCCGGGCGCGGACGCGCTCGCGCAATCCGAGGCGCTCATCGATCTGATCCGCGAGCGGATTTTCGCGGCGGGCGGCTGGCTGCCGTTCGACCGCTATATGGATCTGGCCCTGTACGCGCCGGGACTCGGCTATTACAGCGGCGGCGCGATGAAGTTCGGCAAGCGCGCGGAAGACGGCAGCGACTTCGTCACCGCGCCGGAATTGTCGCCGCTCTTCGCGCGGACGCTGGCGCGGCCCGTCGCGCAGGCGCTGCACAAAAGCGGCACGCGCCGCGTGATGGAATTCGGCGCGGGCACCGGCAAGCTCGCGGCCGGCTTGATGAACGCGCTCGTCGCGCTCGGCGTCGAGTTCGATTCCTACGCGATCGTCGATCTGTCCGGCGAATTGCGCGCGCGCCAGCGCGAGACGATCGCCGCGCTCGCGCCCGCGCTGGCCTCGAAGGTCGAATGGCTCGACGCGCTGCCCGATGCGTTCGAAGGCGTGGTGATCGGCAATGAGGTGCTCGACACGATGCCCGTGCGGCTCGTCGTGCGCAAGCTCGGCGCGTGGCACGAGCGCGGCGTCGTGCTGCTGAACGACCGTTTCGCGTTCGACGACCGGCCGATCGCGTCCTTCACGTCGTTTGCGTCCGAGTGTGCGTCCGACGTCTCGCTCGAGGCGATCGATGCCGCCATCGACGAGGCCAACGACGACGAGCCGCCCTTCGCCGAATACCTGAGCGAGACGCACGAAGCCGCGCACGCGTTCACGAGGACCGTCTGCACCATGCTCACGCGCGGCGCGGCGTTCTTCATCGATTACGGATTTCCGCGCCGCGAGTTCTATCACGCGCAGCGCGCGACCGGCACGCTGATGTGCCACTACCGGCATCGCGCGCACGCCGATCCGTTTCTGTATCCGGGATTGCAGGACATCACCGCGCACGTCGAATTCACCGGCATCGCGGAAGCGGGCGTCGAAACCGGTGCGGACCTGCTCGGCTTCGCCTCGCAGGCGCGCTTTCTGATGAACGCGGGCATCACCGACGTGCTCGACGAACTCGATCTCGCCGACGCGAAACGCTTCCTGCCCGCCGCGAACGCCGTGCAAAAGCTTCTGTCCGAAGCCGAGATGGGCGAGCTTTTCAAGGTCATCGCGTTTTCGCGCGGCATTGCCGATACGCTCGACGCCTTCGTGACCGGCGACCGCTCGCACACACTATGATCCGCTGGGTCCTGACCACCTTCATTGCGCTCGCGATCCTGTCCGGCTCGCTGCCCTGGCTGAAGAAGTTCGGCATCGAGCGCCTGCCGGGCGATTTCACGCTGCGGCTCTTCGACAAGGAATATTCGTTCCCCTTCATGTCGACGTTGCTGCTGTCGATCCTCCTTTCGCTGATCGCGCGCGCACTCTGAGGCGCTCTTTCACGCGCGCGCCGGCCGTCCGGCCATCGGTGCGAGACGGCATCTAAAGTCGGAAAAGCGCCCGAATTCCCCGCTTCATCGTGTGATGGGCGCGCCACGGCCGCCGACATAATGGCTCCATCGCACCGAGCGTCTGCACGAATCGTCTTCGTTTTTCTGCCGTCCTGCTGTCGTCTCGTCCATGCCGTCCCGGCCCGCAAGCCGGGCGGAAATCGCGCTCAAGCTTCGAAAAATTCGCCGATATAACGGGCAGTCACGCGTCCATAGTCCGCACAGCCGGCGACGCCCAAACAAGGATTCACGCATGTCGAACAATATTTTCAGCATTGGTCTGTCCTGCCTGAATGCGGCCCAATGGGGCCTGACGACGACCGGTCAGAACATTAGCAATGCGGCGACGCCCGGCTACACGCTGGAGAAAGTGTCGTTTACGGAATCCGCCGGGCAATACACTAGCTCGGGCTACCTCGGCAACGGCGTGCAGACGGCCAACTTCACGCGTCAGTACAGCCAGTATCTGACAACGCAGCTCAACAACTTCACCGGCGATCCGACCAAGGGCATCTCGGCGGGCATCAGCAGCTATTTCTCGGGCCTGCAGACGGTCGCGAACTCGCCGACCAGTTCGTCGGCGCGCCAGGCGCTGATGAGCAACGCGCAGGCGCTTGCGGATCAGTTCAACGCGGCGGGCGATCAGTACGACCAGTTGCGCCAGAGCGTCAACTCGCAACTGAACGACGCCATCACGCAGATCAACGGCTACATGAAGCAGATTTCCGATCTCAACGCGCAGATCAGCGTCGCGAGCGCGGGCGGCCAGTCGCCGAAACCAGTTGCTCGACCAGCGCGATCAGGCCGTCAATCAGCTGAGTTCGCTGATCGGCGTGCAGGTCGTCACGCAATCCAACGGCGCGTACAACGTATTCGTCGGCAACGGCCAGCCGCTCGTCGTCGGTTCGACGCCGTATGGCGTGCAGACGGTGCCGTCGGCATCCGATCCGAGCGAACTGACGCTCGCGTTCAAGGGCAGCGATGCGTCGGCAAGTTCGACGCCGCAGTATCTGAACAGCACGGCGCTGTCGGGCGGCGTGGTCGTCGGCCTGCTCGATCTCGCGCAAGCCAAGCTCGGCGCGATCGCGACGAGCTTCGCCGCGCAACTGAACAATCAGAACGCGCTCGGCATCGTGCCAACGGCAACGCCGGCGGCGCGCTCTTCAAGGTTCAAGGTCGCCGATTCGACGACCGTATCGAACACGCTCAACAAGGGCAGCGGTACGGTCACGGCCCAGTTCGACGACACGACCAAGGCGCCGACGAGTGACTGGACCGTGAGCTTCAACGGCACCAACTACGCGGTCACGGACAGCGCCGGCAACGCGATCGGCACGATCAAACCGTCCGACGGCAAGGGCACCTTCATCGGTATCACGATCAACGTGTCCGGCACGCCGCAACAGGGCGACAAGTTCACCATCCAGTCGACGCGCGGCGCGCTCGACAGCTTCGCCCTCGCGACGACCAGCAACAGCGCGGTCGCGGCGGCGGTAGCGAACACCGGCAGCGGCGTGATTTCGTCGGCATCGGTGACGAAGGGCTACAGCTTGCCGCAGGACATTTCGCTGTCGTTCGACGGCACGTCGTTCAAGTCGACGGTGCCGGTTACGGTCGGCACCGCGTCGTACAACGCGGGCGACGCGATTCCCTACGATGCGAACGCGGGCCTGACAATCACCTCGAACGAATACCGCGCGCTGCTCAGGCGTCACTGGATTTCGCTGACGGTCGGCGTCACCGTCGGCATCCTGGTCGCGGTCGGCGGATCGCTGATGCTCGCGAAGCTGCTGCATCTGTCGCCGGAACTGCAGCGCAGCCTCGCGACGCGTTCCGTCTCGACGCCGTTCGCGCTCGCGGTCTCCGACAAGATTCACGCTTCACGCGCCGAAGGATCTCACCGCGCTGTTTGTCATCGCGACGGGAGTATGCGGCATGCTGTTCGGCGAACTCGTGCTTGCGCTCGTGCCGCTGCGCACGCGGCTCGCGCGGGGCGTGTTGTTCGGCGCGGCGGCGCACGGGGTCGGAACGGCCAAGACGCGCGAACTCGGCAGCGAGGAAGGCGTCGTCGCCAGCCTCACGATGATGATCGCCGGCGTCGTCATGGTGCTGCTCGCGCTTCTGCTCTCGGCGCTGCCCTTTGAGCGCGCGGAACGCGCGCCGGCGACGCCCGCCCGCGCGAATGCCCACACGGGCGTCTCGAAATAACGTTCGTCACACGAGACCCTGCTACAATCGACGCATCGCTTCCGAGGAACGTTTCGACGGTCGTCCGCGTGAAACAACACGCTGCAAGCATGGCCGCCAGGCTCGGAAGCATTCAATCCGGACAGTTCGAAAGCACATCGCAGTGCTCGCTGAGCCACCGCATCGAACGGCGCTCATGTCAACATTTCTAGTCTTTTTAGAAAAGGAGGGCGTGATGAACGCCGCAGTTCTCGATTCCAAAGATTCACAGGATTACATCGTCGCCGACATATCGCTCGCCGCATGGGGCCGCAAAGAACTCGACATCGCCGAAACGGAAATGCCGGGTCTCATACAGACGCGCGAAGAATACAAGTTGCAGCAGCCGCTGAAGGGCGCACGCATCGCGGGTTCGCTGCACATGACGATCCAGACCGGCGTGCTGATCGAAACGCTGACCGCGCTGGGCGCGGACGTGCGNNNNACGCCGGTGTTCGCGTTCAAGGGCGAATCGCTCGACAAATACTGGGAGTTCTCGCACCGCATCTTCGAATGGCCGAACGGCGAATTCGCCAACATGATTCTCGACGACGGCGGCGACGCGACGCTGCTGCTGATCCTCGGCGCGAAGGCCGAAAAGGACCGCTCGGTCATCGGCAAGCCGACCAACGAGGAAGAAGTCGCGCTGTACAAGTCGATCGCCCGTCATCTCGACGCCGACCTGACGTGGTATTCGACGCGCCTCTCGCACATCCAGGGCGTGACGGAAGAAACGACCACCGGCGTGCATCGCCTGTATCAGATGGAAAAGGAAGGCCGCCTGCCGTTCGCGGCCATCAACGTGAACGATTCGGTCACCAAGTCGAAGTTCGACAACCTGTACGGCTGCCGCGAATCGTTGGTCGACGGCATCAAGCGCGCGACCGACGTGATGATCGCGGGCAAGATCGCGGTCGTGGCCGGCTACGGCGACGTGGGCAAGGGTTGCGCGCAATCGCTGCGCAGTCTCGGCGCCACGGTGTGGGTGACGGAAATCGATCCGATCTGCGCGCTGCAGGCCGCGATGGAAGGCTACCGCGTCGTGACGATGGAATACGCCGCCGACAAGGCCGACATCTTCGTGACGGCGACCGGCAACTACCACGTCATCAACCACGATCACATGAAGGGGATGCGCAACAACGCGATCGTCTGCAACATCGGCCACTTCGACTCGGAAATCGACATCGCGTCCACGCGCCAGTACACCTGGGACAACATCAAGCCGCAGGTCGATCACATCGTGTTCCCGGACGGCAAGAAGATCATCATTCTGGCCGAAGGACGCCTCGTGAACCTCGGCTGCGCGACCGGCCATCCGTCGTTCGTCATGTCGAACTCGTTTACCAACCAGACGTTCGCGCAGATCGAACTCTTCACGCGCGGCGACCAGTACGAGAACAAGGTGTACGTGCTGCCGAAGCATCTGGACGAGAAGGTCGCGCGCCTGCACCTGGGCCGCATCGGCGCGGAACTGACCGTGCTGAGCGACGAGCAGGCCGGCTATATCGGCGTCGACAAGAACGGTCCGTTCAAGCCGAACCACTACCGCTATTAATCGCTGACGGTGGCAATGCCGCGCGCGGCGCAGGGGCGCTCGCGCCGTCACGCGTATTAACCGGAGATCCATTCGATGACCTTGCTGCTGACATGGCTGATCAATGCGCTCGCGCTGCTGATCATCACTTATCTGGTGCCGTCGATTCACATCCGCAGTTTCGGGACGGCGCTCATCATCGCGGTGGTGCTGGGACTGATCAATGCGGTGATTCGACCGGTCCTTATCATCCTGACGTTGCCGGTGACGGTGCTCACGCTCGGGCTGTTCATCCTCGTCGTGAACGCGCTGTGCTTCTGGCTGTGCTCGCCGCTGCTGAAGGGTTTCGAAGTGTCGGGCTTCTGGTCCGCGTTCTTCGGCTCCATTCTGTACAGCATCGTGTCGTGGCTGCTGTCGGCGCTCATCTTCGGGCAACGGAATTTCGGTTGACGTTCATTCGGCTTGACGGTCATTCGGCATTGCCGCCGCCGCTCGATCACCTATCACTATGAAACCGATCGAACTCTCATTC
This sequence comes from Caballeronia sp. BR6202001590007, assembly GCA_029439495.1. Classification (GTDB taxonomy): domain Bacteria; phylum Pseudomonadota; class Gammaproteobacteria; order Burkholderiales; family Burkholderiaceae; genus Caballeronia. The sequence goes on along the minus strand of JAQFVI010000399.1, from coordinate 35,041 downwards.
GAGTTTTTTCCGCCGAAGACCGCCGAAGGCGTGGAAAAGCTGCGCGCCTCGCGCGCCGAACTGGTGAAGCTCGCGCCGAAATTCGTCTCCGTGACGTTCGGCGCAGGCGGCTCCACGCAGCAAGGCACGCTCGACACCGTGCTCGAAATGACCGCAGAAGGATTCGAGGCCGCGCCGCACCTGTCGTGCATCGGCTCGTCGAAGCAGAGCCTGCTCGCGATCCTCACGCAGTATCGCGAGCACGGCATTCGCCATATCGTCGCCTTGCGCGGCGACCTGCCCTCGGGCATGGGCGAAGTCGGCGAGTTGCGCTATGCGTCGGAACTGGTCGCGTTCATCCGTCAGGAACACGGCGACTGGTTCGACATCGAAGTCGCCGCGTATCCGGAGTTCCATCCGCAATCGAAGTCGCCGCGCGCCGATCTGGAAAACTTCGCGCGCAAGGTGAAAGCGGGCGCGAACTCGGCGATCACGCAGTACTTCTACAATGCGGATGCGTACTTCAAGTTCGTCGACGAGGCAAAGAAACTCGGCGTCGACGTGCCCATCGTGCCCGGCGTTATGCCGATCACGAACTTCTCGCAACTGATGCGCTTCTCCGACATGTGCGGCGCGGAAGTGCCGAAGTGGGTCGCGCGGCGTCTGGAAAGTTTCGGCGACGATCGCGAGTCGATTCGCGAATTCGGCCTCGACGTGGTGACGAGCCTGTGCCGCCGTCTCGTCGAAGGCGGCGCACCGGGGGGCCTGCACTTCTACACGCTCAACGGCGCGCAGGCGTCGAAGGCGATCTGCCAGAGGCTCGGCATCAAGAGCGTCTGAGCGCGGATCGTCCGCTTTCTGCCGTACTGCTCTATCCAGGCCGCGCGATGCGAATCGCGTGGCTTTTTTATCGATTCGCGCTAAACAGACGCGGCGCATCATCCGCTTCTATCAGGTCTGCGCATGGTCCATAAAAGAACCGAATTGAACGGCGCGGCAAGGCATCGGCCAGTGGGGGAAAACGACCGTACACGTAAAATTTGTTCGTGCTACGGTAGCGCCCGAATTCGCATGGACGCACGATCTTTCGCGGCACGCAAGCGCCATCGAAACGGCCGGCACGCAGCGGTTGCATACTGCGTGCACGCTGGAAAGCCCGCGCCATGCGATCAAGTAATATCGCGCTACGCTGGTTCGAACCGGTATCGACCTGGAGGAAACGTGAAGAATTCTGGCCTGTTGCGAGGCGGCCGCCTGTCGGCGCTCGTGGGCGCCGTCGCCACGGCGACGCTCTTCGCGGCGACATCTGCGCATGCGGCAATTCCCAACAAGACGCTGATCTACTACTCGGAAGGCAGCCCGGCGGGCTTCGATCCCGCGCAGTACACGACGGGCGTCGATTTCACCGCGAACACGTTCACCGTCTATAACCGTCTCGTCGAATTCGAGCGCGGCGGCACCAAGGTCGAACCCGGTCTCGCCGAAAAGTGGGACGTGTCGCAGGACGGCCTGACCTACATGTTCCATCTGCGTCATGGCGTGAAGTTCCAGACGACGTCGTTCTTCAAGCCGACGCGCGAGTTCAACGCGGACGACGTGGTGTTCACGTTCCAGCACATGCTCGATCCGAACCAGCCGTTCCGCAAGGCCTACAACATCGCGTTTCCGTACTTCACGGACATGGGTCTCGACAAGCTGATCACGAAGGTCGAGAAGGCCGATCCGTACACGGTCAAGTTCACGTTGAAGGAAGTCAACGCGCCGTTCATCCAGAATCTGGGGATGGAATATGCGTCGATCCTGTCCGCCGAATACGCGGACAAGCTGCTCAAGGACGGCAAGGCTGCGGACATCAATCAGTATCCGGTCGGCACGGGCCCGTTCATCTTCCGCAGCTACACGAAGGACGCGACCATTCGCTTCGACGGCAATCCTGAATACTGGAAACCGAACGCGGTGCAGATCTCCAAGCTGATTTTCTCGATCACGCCCGGACGCCGCCGTGCGCGCGCAGAAGTTCAAGAGCAACGAGTGTCAGGTGATGGTCTATCCGCGTCCGGGCGACATCGCGACGCTGAAGGCCGCATCGAACGTCGATACGCCGTCGCAGGCGGGCTTCAACGAAGGCTATGTCGCGTACAACGTGACCAAGAAGGGTCTCGACAATACCGACGTGCGCCGCACGCTCGACATGGCGATCAACAAGAAGGCCATCATCGATGCCGTTTATCAGGGTGTGGGTCAGCCCGCCACTGCGCCGATGCCGCCGACGCAGTGGTCCTACGACAAGAACCTGAAGCCGCAGGCCTACGACACCGCGAAGGCCAAGGCGCTGCTCGCGAAGGCGGGCTATCCGAACGGCCTCGAAATCACGCTGTGGGCCATGCTGGTCTCGCGTCCGTACAACCCGAATGCGTGTCTGATGGCCGAGATGATTCAGGCCGACTGGGCGAAGATCGGCGTGAAGGCGAAGATCGTGTCCTACGAGTGGTGCGAGTATATGAAGCGCGGCCACGCGGGCGAGCACGATGCGATGCTGGTCGGCTGGACCGGCAACAACGGCGATCCCGACAACTGGCTCGGCACCCTGCTCGGCTGCGATGCGGTCAAGGGCAGCAACTTCTCGAAGTGGTGCTACAAGCCCTTCGACGATCTCGTCGTCAAAGGCCGTACGACCAGCGATATCGCGCAGCGCACGAAGTTCTACACCGAAGCGCAGGAGATTTTCAGGTAGCAACTGCCCTTCTCGCCGATCGCGCACTCGACGGTCTATCAGCCGGTCAGCAAGAAGGTGTCGGGCATGAAGATCGAACCGCTCGGCTACGTGCGCTTCGATGGCGTGAGCGTGTAGTAAGTTTTGCAGCGGAACGCTTTTTGCACTAAACCATAACTAAAACTAAATCGAAACGGTCCGGCGGCTGGGATTCTCGCGAATCCGCCGCCGGACACATTTCCGAGTCCTCCTAAGACCGAAAAGGGCGATCATGTTCCGATTCGTTTTGCGACGCATAGGAATGGTGATACCGACGTTCATCGGCATTACGATTCTCGCGTTCGCGCTCATCCACCTGATTCCCGGCGATCCCATCGAAGTGATGATGGGCGAACGCGGCGTCGATCCCGCGATGCATGCGGCGGCCATGAAACGCCTGAGCCTCGACGAGCCGCTGCCGTTGCAATATCTCCACTATGTCGGGCATGCGTTCAAGGGCGATCTCGGCACCTCGATCATCACGAACACGAGCGTGATGGGCGAATTCATGGCGCGCTTTCCCGCGACCGTCGAACTCTCCATCTGCGCGATGATCTTCGCGCTCGTCGTCGGTCTGCCCGCGGGCGTCGCGGCGGCGCTCAGGCGTGGCACCGTCGTCGATCACGGCGTGATGGGCACCGCACTCACCGGCTATTCAATGCCGATCTTCTGGTGGGGCTTGATCCTCATCATGTTCTTTTCGGCGAAGCTCGGATGGACGCCGGTGTCGGGCCGCATCGCGGTCGAATACGACATTCCGCATGTGACCGGCTTCATGCTGATCGATGCGCTGTTCTCGACCGACGAAGGCGCGTTCGCATCGGCGGTGTCGCATCTGATCCTGCCGACCATCGTGCTCGGCACCATTCCGCTCGCGGTGGTCGCGCGCATGACGCGTTCGTCGATGCTCGAAGTGCTGCGCGAGGACTACATCCGCACGGCGCGCGCGAAAGGCTTGTCGCCGCTGCGCGTGGTCGTCGTGCATGCGCTGCGCAATGCGCTGATTCCCGTCGTCACCGTGATCGGCCTGCAGGTCGGCACGCTGCTCGCGGGCGCGGTGCTGACCGAAACGCTGTTCTCGTGGCCGGGCGTCAACAAGTGGCTGATCGACGCCATTGCGCGGCGCGACTATCCGGTCGTGCAAGGCGGCATCCTGATGATCGCGACACTGGTGATTCTCGTGAATCTGGTCGTCGATCTGTTGTACGGCGTGCTGAATCCGCGCATTCGCCATACGAGGTGAACACGAACTCATGGCAGACATTCAAAACAATCTCCCCCCGCAAGCGATCGCTCCGCCGCCTTCGAGCCGCATGGTCGCCGCACGCGAATTCTGGGCGAACTTCTCGCGCAATCGCGGCGCGGTGGCGGCGGGCATCGTCGTCATCGTGCTGATTCTGGTCGCGATCTTCGCGCCGCTCATCGCGCCGCATAGCCCGATCGAGCAATATCGCGAATACGTGAAGATTCCGCCCGCATGGTTCGACGGCGGCAATCGCCCGTTCCTGCTCGGCACCGACGAAGCCGGCCGCGACATCCTCTCGCGCCTGATGTACGGCGCGCGCCTGTCGTTCTGGATCGGCTTCGTGTCGGTCGTGCTCGCGCTGATTCCGGGCGTCGTGCTCGGTCTCATGGCGGCGTTCTTCCACTGGCTCGATACGCCGATCATGCGCGTGATGGACGTGTTGTTCGCGTTGCCCTCGCTGCTGCTCGCGGTCGCGGTGGTCGCGATCATCGGGCCGGGGCTCATCAACACGATGCTTGCCATCGCCATCGTTGCGCTGCCGGGTTATGTGTGGCTCACGCGCGCATCCGCGCTCGGCGAGTTGCAAAAGGAATACGTGACGGCCTCGCGCGTCGCGGGCGCGGGCACTGTGCGGCTGATGTTCTCGCAGGTGCTGCCGAATTGCGCCGCGCCGCTGATCGTGCAGGCGACGCTCGGCTTTTCCTCCACGATTCTCGATGCCGCCGCGCTCGGCTTTCTCGGTCTCGGCGTGCAGCCGCCCGCTGCCGAGTGGGGCGCGATGCTCGCATCCGCGCGCGATTACATCGAAAGCGCGTGGTGGATCGTGACCATGCCCGGCCTGTCGATTCTCGTGTCGGTGCTCGTCATCAACCTGCTCGGCGACGGTCTGCGCGACGCGCTCGATCCGAAACTCAAGTGGATGGGCTAAGACATGAACGATCTACTCACGATCCGCAATTTGCAGGTGACCTTCGGCGGCACGCAGGCGGTCGATCGCATCGATCTGTCGGTGAAGCCCGGCGAAGTGGTCGGCGTGGTCGGCGAATCCGGCTCGGGCAAGAGCGTGACGATGATGGCGCTGATGGGCCTCATCGACGCGCCCGGCAAGGTGAGCGCCGATCAGGTCACGTTCGACGGCTGGGACTTGCTGAAGGCATCGGCACGCGAGCGCCGCAAGATCATCGGCAAGGACATCGCGATGGTCTTTCAGGATGCGCTGACGAGCCTGAATCCGAGCTACACCGTCGGCTATCAGATCAAGGAAGGGCTGAAGCTGCACGAAGGACTGCGCGGCGACGCGCTTCACCGGCGCGCGCTCGAACTGCTCGATCAGGTCGGCATTCCGGACGCGAAGAGCCGCATCAAGTCGTTCCCGCATCAGATGTCGGGCGGCATGAATCAGCGCGTGATGATCGCGATGGCCGTCGCGTGCAATCCGAAGCTTCTGATCGCCGACGAGCCGACCACCGCGCTCGACGTGACGATCCAGGCGCAGATCATGGAACTGCTCGTCAGGTTGCAGAAGGAACGCGGCATGGCGCTCGTGCTGATCTCGCACGATCTGGCCGTGGTGTCGGAAGTCGCGCAGCGCGTCGCGGTGATGTACGCGGGCGAGATCATCGAAACCAATCATGTGCCGGCGATCTTCAGCGAGCCGCATCATCCGTACACGGAAGCGCTGCTGGCCGCGATTCCCGAGCATTCGCGCGGCGCGGACCGGCTCGCGGCGCTGCCCGGCATGGTGCCCGGCCGGGACGATCGCCCGAGCGGATGCCTGTTCGCGCCGCGCTGCAAGTACGTCGTCGACGACTGTCGCAAGGGACGGCCGGCTCTCTTCGCGCTCGATCCGAACGACGATGCCGTACGCGCGCGCTGCATCAAGCCCCTGAATATCGATGTCGTCGTGGAGGGCGCGCGATGAACGCCGTACCGAAGGAAACGAATCAGGACGTGGTGCTCGCCGCCGACCGTCTCACGCGGCACTACAGCGTCAAGAAGAGCATGTTCGAGCAGGGCACCGTCAAGGCGCTCAACGGCGTGTCGTTCGAACTGAAGCGTGGCCGCACGCTCGCGGTCGTCGGCGAATCGGGCTGCGGCAAGTCGACGCTCGCGCGTCAGCTCACGATGATCGAGACGCCGACCTCGGGCCGCCTGCTGATCGACGGCGAGGATGTCGCCGGAGCCGGCAGGCAGAAGATAGCGGCCTTGCGCCAGCGCGTGCAGATGGTGTTCCAGAATCCGTTCGCCTCGCTCAATCCGCGCAAGACGGTCGAACAGACGCTCGGCGAACCGCTCGCGATCAATACGAAGCTCGGCGTGGCCGAGCGCGCCGAACGCATCGCGCACATGATGCGCACCGTCGGCCTGCGTCCGGAACACGCGTCGCGTTATCCGCACATGTTCTCGGGTGGCCAGCGCCAGCGCGTGGCGATCGCGCGCGCGATGATTCTCGATCCGCAGATCGTCGTCGCCGACGAGCCGGTGTCCGCGCTCGACGTGTCGATCCAGGCCCAGATCCTCAATCTGTTCATGGATCTGCAGGCGCAGTTCGGCATCAGCTACGTATTCATCTCGCACAACCTGTCGGTGGTCGAACACATCGCCGACGACGTGATGGTGATGTACTTCGGCGGCATCGCCGAACTCGGCGACAAGCGGACCATCTTCGCGAAGCCGCGTCATCCGTACACGCGCGCGCTGATGTTCGCGACGCCCGCGCTCTTCGAGGAAGACCGGCGCATCAAGATCAAGCTGCAGGGCGAAATGCCGTCGCCGCTGAATCCGCCGTCGGGCTGCACGTTCCATCAGCGCTGCCCGTATGCGATCGACCGGTGCCGCAGCGAAGAACCGGCGCTACGCGTGGTCGACGGGCGGCAGGTGTCGTGTCATCGCGCGGAAGAAGTCGGCGACGAAGAGGCCTGATCGACCGGCCTTCCTGGGCGCGCGGACGCCGGCACGTCGCATGAATGTTTTAAGATATCGATCGTGCCGGATTCATACGACAAGCCGCGCCTGCCACGCGCGGCAATCAATCAAGCGACAGCCATCGTGCTGTCGCTCGTGCTGTTTACGGCCGGTATCGCCGTGCCGTCCGCCTGTTTCGCCGTCGTCGGATCGCGAGCGGCCCGGTGCGCGCCGCGTCCCCGCGCATGCCCTTCTTCGCGACCAAGGGCGCGACGACGCTGTACATCCTCGGCAGGCTGCATGTCGGTTTCGCGACCGACTACCCGCCCGAGCAGCCGTTTCGCAAGGTGATCATCGGCGCGCTCGATGCATCGCCGACGTTCGCGCTCGAAATCTCGCCCGACGAGTTGCTCGTATCACAGGACGACGTGAATCGCTACGGCATGTGCCGCAGCGAATGTCTGATCGACTATCTGCCCGACGCGATGTGGAAGCAGGTCGAAGCGCGCATGCGCAGCAATCCAGCCGCGCTGAAGGAACTGCAGCACACGCGGCCGTGGCTCGCGTCGATGCTGATCGAAACCTACGACACGCTCAAGGCGGGTTTTCAGAGCGAGTACGGCACGGAGGCGCAGTTGCAGAACATGTATCTGCGCGTGCGCGACAAGATCGTCGGACTGGAAACGCTCAACGATCAGATATCGACATTCATGCGCCTCACTTCGGCGCAGCAGCGCGAAATGCTCGCGCAGGATCTGGCGCAGACGCCCGCGCAGAACATCGCCGACGTGAAGGAGTTGCACCGGCTCTGGCGCATCGACGACGCGGACGCGCTGAAGGCCTGGGACGACGCCAAATCGAGCAAGCTCGCGAAGAACAAGGACATCGCCGCGCAGGTCGACAATCGCGTCGTCTACGAGCGCAACTGCCGCTTCGTCACGCGCACGACCGCGATCGCCGCGTCGGACAAGCCGGTGTTCGTGGCGATCGNATCGGCGCGTCAGATGAACATCAGCCAGTTCAGCAGGAAGATATTGACGATCAGCAGCGTAAGCGCCGTCGGCACCTGCGCCTTGATGACCGCGTTCTTGTCGGGCAACTCCAGCAGAGCCGCGGGCACGATGTTGAAGTTTGCCACCATCGGCGTCATCAGCGTGCCGCAGTAGCCGGAGAACATGCCGATCGCCGCCATCGTCGCGGGATTGCCGTGGAACACGCCCACCAGGATCAACACGCCGACGCCGCCCTTCATCACCGGGGACGCGGCGAAGCCGTTGTCCATCACCATTGTGAAGAGCGCCATGCCGAGCACGTACACGGCGACCGCGACGAGCCGGTAGTCCATGTTGACCTAGGCGGTCGTCACATGCGCGATGGCCTTGCCGACACTCTCGTCGGAGAACACGAGGCCGAGCATGCCGAGCATCTGCGGCAGCACGGCGGCCCACGACAGCGCGTCGATCAGACGGCGCGTCCGCGCATCGACTGGCCGACCGTGTCGCGCGTCATCACGCAGCCAACGCCGAAGCCGATCAGCGTCACGTTCTTCAGCTCGACGAGCGGCACGCCGCCAAACACCAGATACTTCGCGCCGAGCGTGAGGATCACGGTGACGACGGGAATCGTTAGCGCGGGGACGAAGAGCTTGTTGCCGAGGCGCTTTGCGCTCTGGCAGTGTGTCTCTCTGGCGGTGTGTCTCTTCGGACGACATCTTCGGTTTCGCGCCGGTGACGCCGCCGAAGCCCACGATGAGCGCTATCGCGACCACCAGCACGCCCACGATGGGCACCGGGATCCAGTTGCCCGCGAGGAAGATCAGCGCGTAGATCAGCCAGAACACGCCCGCGCTCAGGCGACGCGGATGCGCCTTGTCCGTCAAGATCATGCCGGCGACGACCAGCAGCACGATGCCGACGAGATAAAACAGATAGTTGATCGTGAAGGTCATGCCTTGTCTCCGGCAGCGTGGCGGGTGAGCGCGTCGAGTTCGCGCGCGAGTCGTCGGTCAAGCAGCCTCAGGCGGAAGCCGTGGATCAGAAACGCGCGGATCGCCGTCGGGATGCCCCAGACCGCGACGTGCATTGGTTCGACGACGATGCCCGCTTCCCTTCAGGAAGGTGACCATCAGCACGATCGCGCCGAACGCGACGAAGATGTCTTCACCAAAGAACAGGCCGACGTTGTCGGTCGCCGCTGAATACGCGCGCAGGCAATGGCGCACCGCATCGGACAGCTTGCCGTAACGCGCCTCGGTGGCGCCTTCGGCCATCGGCGCGAGCAGCGGACGCACCATCTGCGGATGGCCGCCCAGGCCCGTCAGCCTGACCGCCGCCATCAGCTCACGCACGAACAGATAGACGATCAAGAGGCGTCCCGCCGTCGCCGCCCTGATGTTCGAAATCCACATCTGCGCGCGCTCGCGCAGGCCGTGGCGTTCGAGCAGGCCGATCACCGCGAGCGGCAGCAGGATGATGAACGGAATATTGCGCGTCTTCAGAAAGCCGCTGCCGATGGCAGTCAGAATCTTTTCGACCGGAAAATGCGCCGCCAGCCCGGTGACGATCGCGGCCGCGGCCACGATCAGCATCGGATTGAAGCGCAGCACGAAGAACCCCACGATGATGACGGCCACCCCGATGAGCGGCCATAAGTTGACGGTGTTTGCCATGGATTCTCCAAACGGACAGGGATGGGCCGCGGCTCTTCGTTCGCGTGCCCGCTTGCTAAAACGCCCCGCGCGAGACGGGGCGTTCGAACCGGTTGTGAGGTGCTTAGGCGGCGGTGGGCGCCGCGCGGACATCGATGCCCGCCTCACCGAGCGCACCGCGAATGCGGCGCGCGAACGCCAGCGCATTCGCGCCGTCGCCGTGCAGGCAGATGGTCTGCGTGTTGAGCGGCACCCATTCGCCCGAGACGGCATGCACGCGCCGCTGGCGGATCATCGCGAGGGTGCGCTCGAGCACGGCGTCTTCATCGTCGAGCAGCGCGCCGGGTTCCTTGCGCGGCACGAGCGAGCCGTCGGCGCGATAGTCGCGATCCGCGAAGATTTCCTCGACGACGGCAAGCCCCGCGCGCCGCGCCGCATCGACGAGTCCGCTGTTGGCGAGCCCGAACACGAGCAGTGACGGATCGAAATCGCGGATGGCTGAGCAAATCGCGTTGGCCATTTGCGCGTTCTTCGCGGCCTGGTTGTAGNCGCCGACAGCGCGCCGAGCTGATACAGCACGCCCGCATAGATTTCTTCGGGCGGCAGGTCCATCTCCTTGCGGCCGAAGTTTTCGGGATCGTTGAAGCTCGGATGCGCACCGATCGCGACGCCCTTCTCCACCGCCCAGCGCACGCATTCGCGCATCGCGGTCGCGCCGCCCGCATGCCAGCCGCACGCGATATTCGCGGAACTCACGAGTTCGAACAGTGCCTCGTCGGTGCCGCAGCCTTCGCCGAGATCGGCGTTCAGATCGATTTCCATGATGTCGTTTCCGTCCTGATTGTTCCTGTCAGCGCCCGATGCGTTCTTCGTGCATCGCAATGGCCGTTTCCACCTGCGCCACGTATTGACGTTCTTCGGCGAGTGCGTGGCGCGCTTCCTCCAGCGAGGTTTCGATGAAGCGCACGCCGCCGTTGAGGCGCACCTGCGCGAGCTTCCACAGATCCGCCCGGATGACCGCGCCGATCTTCGGATAGCCGCCGGTCGACTGGGCGTCGCCCATCAGCACGATCGGCTGGCCGTTCGGCGGCACCTGGATCGTGCCGGGCAGTACCGCGTGCGACAGCAGTTCGGTCTTGTCCGCGCGCGCGAGCTGCGTGCCCGCGAGCCGGAATCCCATGCGGTTGCTGTTCGGCGTGATGGTCCATTCCTCGTTCCAGAAATCGCGCTGCGCCTCGTCCGTGAAGCTTTCGTATTCCGGTCCGCGCAATAGGCGGATCGGCACGGCCCACGCGAGCGTCGACGGATGCCGGCCGCGCCGCAGCGGCTCGTCGACCAGCACGAACTTGCACCACGCGGGCGCCTTCACGCCGAACGCGGGTTCTTCCGGCGAGAACGCGATACCCTTGTGCGGCTGCGGCACGCCGACCGGCAGGCGATCGCCGTCGCGCAGCGCGCGTCCGCCGAGTCCGCCGAAGCACGCGGCGAGATCGGTGCTGCGGGAGCCGAGCATCGGCAGTACGTCGATGCCGCCCGCGATCGCGACATAGCAGCGCATGCCGCGTTTGGCCGCGCGCAGCGTCAGTTCCTGGCCCGCGCGCACCGGCAGGCTCCACCACGAGAACACCGGCTTGTCGTCGAGCGTCGCGCCGAAGTCGGTGCCGGTGATGGCCACGCGCGTCGCATGCTTGAAGCGCAGCACGGTCGGGCCGAAGGTCACTTCGATGCCGGCCGCATCCGGCCGGTTGCCGACGATGCGATTGGCGATTTCGAGCGACAGCGCATCGAGCGCTCCGCCCGAACTGACGCCCAGATGCCGGTAGCCAGGACGGCCGAGATCCTGCACCGAGGTCAGGAGGCTTGCGCGAATCACGTCGATCATGCGCGCACCTCCACGGCCGTGAAGCGCACGCGGTCGCCGGGCTGCATCAGCGTCGGCGGATGACGCGACGGATCGAACAGTTTTAGCTCGGTGCGGCCGATGAGATTCCATCCGCCCGGCGACACCGCCGGATAGATGCCCGTCTGCGCGCCGCCGATACCGACCGAACCGGCCGGCACCTCGAGACGCGGCGCAGGGCGGCGCGGCCTGTGCAGCGATGCGTCGAGCCCGCCGAGATACGCGAATCCCGGCTGGAAGCCTAAAAAGAACACGATGTAGTCGCCCGCCGTATGGCGCTTCACGACTTCGTCGATGCCGATGCCCGCGTGTTTCGCGACGTCAGCGAGATCGGGACCGTCGTAGGTGACAGGAATCTCGATCTGCGCGCCGCCCGTATCGGTTTCGCAGGCGCCGTCCCAGGCGGCTTCGAGTTGCGCGGCGAGCGTTTCGTAATCGGCCTGCAGCGGATCGAAGACGATCGTCAGATTGTTCATGCCCGACACGACCTCGATGATATGCGGCATCAGGCGCGCCGATTCCGTCAGCGCCCAGATGCGGCGCTGGCAGTCGAGCGTGGCGAGCGGCCCGATGTCGCATACGAGCGCGGTGTCGCCCAGTGGATGAATGCGTGGTTTCGTCATGCGGTTGATTTGCCTTCGGCGTCGCGCAAAGCGTGATGTCGCGCTTGCCGTGAATGCTACATTGTCAATAAATTATCTATAAGCGTTTCTTCGTAGTGTTGCAAATGCGCGCGTCGGCGCGATGTCGCGACCTGGCGCGCTACACTCCGATCCACTTTCCAATGGTCATCACCATGTCGCGCCACCCTACCAAGATCGTGTCGTCCGAGCATCTCGTGTCCGAAGCTAGCACCGAACTGTCCGAGTTCGAATACGGGCTGATCATGGTGACCAACGCGTTCAATCGCTGGATGGTGCGCTGCATGTCGGCCGCGGGCGCGAAGGACATGACCGCCGTCGAGGTGTCGCCGTTGCATCACGTCAGCCATCGCGACCGCAAGAAGAAGCTCGCGGATATCTGCTTCGTGCTCAATATCGAAGATATGTCGAAGATATGCACGTCGCGACCTACGCGCTCAAGAAGCTGGTCGCGCGCGGCTATGGGCTATGTGAAAAGCGAGAAGATGGGCAAGGAAGTGTTCTTTTCGGCGACGCAGGCGGGACGGGATTTGTGCCTGAAGTATCGCGAGGTGCGCGAAAGCGGCCTCACCAACGAGCAGATCGGCGAAGCCGCGCAACTGATGCACAATGCGTCCGGTCTGTACGACACGGCGGCGCGGATCGCTTCGACGAATCAGTAAACAGCCGATTCGGTGACGATCGCGTCGAGCGGCTTGTCGTGCGCCTCGCGCGGCAGCGCATCGATGCGCCCCGCCTCGAACGCGATGCCGATCGTCGCCGGCCGCGCCGCGACTGGCCAGGCGGCCAGCGTGCGGTCGTAATAGCCGCCGCCGTATCCGAGCCTGAAACGATCGGCATCGAAGCCGACGCACGGAATCAGCAGCAATTCCGGCACGACGACGCGCTCTTCTTCCGGCACCGGGATGCGGTAGCGCCCTTCCTTCATCGCCGATTGCGCGTGCCACGCGTGAAACACCATCGGCGCATGCGGTTTCACGACGATCGGCAGCGCCACTTCGCGCGAGGCATCGGCGGCGAGCCAGTGCGCGACGACCGTGCGGGCATCGAACTCGCCCGCGACCGACCAGTAAAAGCCGATGCATTTCACTGGACGATCGTCGAGCAGGCGCGCGAGACGCGCGGCGAGCGCTTCGTTCAGCGCGGCGCGCGAAGGGTGTTCGTTGTGCGCTTCGCGCCCGGCGAGAAGGGTCGCGCGCAGGGCGCTTTTGGGCTCGTCCTTCGGCTTCGCCGAATCGTTGCGTGCTATGCTCTGGGCCAATCTTAGGACCAGTTCGCGCTCCAGAATTAAGATGTCAAAACGCCTCAATCGAGTATGCTTGGCGGCTCTTTTCGCCGTCGCCGCCAGCACGCTCGTCGCCTGCGGTACCGCCGCCGCCGTTCCGCCCGACGCGGACTCGCTCCCTTCCAACGACGACCGCATTTTCCTGCAACTGCGGGATGCCGTCCGCGCGAACGACGCCGGCAAGGCCGCCGCGCTCGCTGCGCAGATTCCGAATTATCCCACGCCGAGCTACATCGAGTATTTCACGATCAAGCCGCAGTTGTTCGATTCGCAAGGCCACGCGCGCATCGATGCACCCGACGCGCCGGTGCTCTCGTTCCTGCAGCGCTACGACGGCCAGGCCATCGCCGATCGCATGCGCAACGACTATCTCGTCGTGCTCGGCAGCCGCCACGACTGGAAGAACTTCGAGCAGCAATACGCGCGTTTCGTGCTCAACGACGACACGCAGGTCAAATGCTATGCGCTCGAAGCGCGGCTTTCGCGCGGCGAGAACGTCGCGGATGCGGCCCGCACGCTGCTCGTCGAGCCGAAGTGGTACGGCGACGGCTGCGTCGATCTGATCGGCGCGCTCGCGGAATTCGGCCAGTTCACCAGCGACGACATCTGGCAGCAGATCCGGCTCGCCTACGAACAGAACTACACGACGGCCGGCGCGAACATCGTCGAGGCGCTCGGTCAGGAAAAGCCGAAGCAGGAACTGCTCGACAACGCCGTCAGCAAGCCGCCGCTCTATCTCGCGCGCGGCGTCGCGCCCAACACGCTCGCGCATCAACTGACGCTGCTCGCGATCACGCGCATGGCCCGCAACGATCCCGCGATGGCCGCCGCCACCTTCAGTTCGGTCGCGCCGAGCCTGACTGCGCAGGAACGCGCGATCGGATGGGGCACCATCGGCTATCAGGCGACGGTGAAGCGCATGCCGTCGGCGGCGGACTGTTATCGCCTGTCGGCGAACGCGCAGTTGTCGAATCCCGCCTACGAATGGCGCACGCGCAGCGCGCTCCTAGTCGGCGACTGGAACATGGTGCGCTGGTCCATCGAACAGATGCCGCCCGCGCTGCGCACCCAACCGGCCTGGGTCTACTGGCACGCGCGCTCGGTCAAGCAGGCGGGCGACGCCGCCACGGCCAATCAGAAATTTCAGTCCATCTCTGACCAGTACAACTTCTACGGCCAGCTCGCGCTGGAAGAACTGGGCCAGAAGATCACCGTGCCGCAACGCACGACCGTGTCCGACGCCGAAATCGCGCAGATGCAGAGCGTGCCGGGCTTCGCGCGGGCGCAGCGCTTCTATGGCCTGAACATGCGGCTTGAAGGCAACCGCGAATGGAACTGGCCGCTGCGCACGATGACCGACCGTCAGTTGATCGCCGCCGCGCTGTACGCGAAGCGCATCGAACTCTTCGACCGCACGGTGAACACCGCCGACAAGACCAAAAGCGAGCACGATTTCACGCTGCGCTATCTGTCGCCGTTCCGCGATATCGTTGAGCGCGACGCGAAGAACATGGATCTCGACGTCGAATGGGCGTACGGGCTGATCCGGCAGGAATCGTGCTTCATCACCAATGCGAAGTCGGAAGTTGGCGCGGGCGGCCTGATGCAACTGATGCCCAGCACCGCGCAACTGGTCGCGAAGAAAATCGGTCTCGGGCCGGTGTCGCGCGCGCAAATGAATGACATCAACACGAACATTCTGCTCGGCACCAACTATCTGTCGATGATCTATAGTCAATTCGACAACTCGCCGGTGCTCGCGACCGCCGGCTACAACGCAGGTCCGGGACGGCCGCGACAGTGGCGGCAGGACCTGCGCGGATCGGTCGAGGGCGCGGTTTTTGCTGAAACCATCCCGCTCGCCGAAACGCGCGATTATGTAAAGAACGTGCTGTCGAACACCATGTACTACGCGGCATTGTTCGAAGGCCGTCCGCAATCGCTGAAGGCGCGTCTGGGCTATATCGCGCCCTGACGACGGCTTGAGCGCCCGCGCGTCTTTCGGCATTCGTCGAATGAAAGATGCGCGGGCGTTTGCTTTTCTTGGCCCATTTCCGGCTCAGCGCAGGCCGCCATCGAAGAGGTCCACAGGCGACATCAGGAAGTAGCGCTGATCAGCGGTTCGGGGTTCANACGCCGCGCATCTGACACTGCTGCCCATTGACGTGATCGAGACCGACGTACACGATCCCGCTCAACTGGCCGCGTTCATCGATCAGGCCGATGCGGTCATCGATCTGGTCGGCATCCTGCAAGGCAGCCGCGGCGATCCGTACGGACCCGAGTTCGCCAAGGCGCACGTCGAACTGCCGCGCATGATCGCGGCGGCGTGCGAGGCGAAGGGCGTGCGGCGGCTTCTGCTCATGAGCGCGATCGGCGCGGACCCGCACGGCCCGAGCATGTATCTGCGCTCGCGCGGCGACGGCGAAAAGGCGATCCGCGATTCCGGCCTCGACTGGACGCTCTTTCGCAGTTCCGTCGTGTTCGGGCCGGAAGACAATCTGCTCAATCAGTTCGCGTTTCTGGAGCGGCTCTTTCCGGTCATTCCGCTCGCCTGCGCCGACGCGCAGTTCCAGCCGGTGTTCGTCGGCGATGTCGCCAAGGGCATCGTCAACGTGCTCGACCTCGACGCCGCCATCGGCCAGACTTACGAACTCGCGGGCCCGCACGTCTACACGCTCGCGGAACTCGTGCGCTTCGCGGGCGCGACCATCGGCAAGCATGCGCACATCGTCAAGCTGCCGGACAGCCTCGGCCGCCTGCAGGCGATGACGATGGAAATGGCGCCCGGCGAAACCGCTCATTTCGCGCGACAATCTCGATTCGATGAAAACGCCGAACATCGCCAGCGGGCCGCTCGTGCCCGAACTCGGCATCGGCGATCTGGCGAGCGTCGAAACCATCGCGCCGCTCTATCTCAGGGGGCGTCGCCGCGTTCGCGCTTCAGCGCATTTTGCGCGACGGCGCATCGCTAAACAGTCTGGAGTCTCATGAAACTCGTCATCAGCGACAAGAACACGTCTTCCTGGTCCATGCGGCCGTGGCTGCTGCTGAAGCATTTCGGCATTCCCTTCGAGGAAGTGACGATCCGCTTCAACCGGCCCGACACCAAGGAGCGGATGCTGCACTATTCGCCGTCGGGCAAGGTGCCCTGCCTGATCGGCGATGGGGGCGAGGCCGTGTGGGAGTCGCTCGCGATCATGGAGACCATCGCCGAGCAGTATCCGCAACACGCGATGTGGCCGCGCGATGGCGTCGCCCGCGCACACGCGCGCAGCTTCAGCACGGAGATGCACGCGGGTTTCGCGGACCTGCGCGCCAAGATGCCGATGGAGATTTGCGCGCACGCGCCGGGCAAGGGCGCGCTCGCGGAAATGCAAACGAACGTCGCGCGCGTCGAGGCGATCTGGGGCGAATGCCTCGAGAAATCCGGCGGGCCCTTCCTGTTCGGCGAATTCGGCATCGCGGACGCGATGTTCGCGCCGGTCGTCATGCGCTTCAACTCCTACGCGCCGGCGCTGCGAGACGTCTCGCGCGCGTATGCCGAACGCATCACGGCGCCGGCCGTCGCCGAATGGATCGACGGCGTGAAAGCGGAAAAAGCCGGAGACGTCGCGCGATGAACATCTACGCAGTCGGCGGTGCGATCCGCGATGCCCTGCTCGGCGTGCCGGTCGTCGATTGCGATTACGTCGTCGTCGGCGCGACGCCGGAACAGATGGTCGCGCAAGGCTATCGGCCGGTCGGCAAGGACTTTTCAGTGTTCCTGCATCCGCGCACGCACGAGGAATACGCGCTCGCGCGCACCGAGCGCAAGACGGCTGCGGGTTATCACGGCTTCCAGTTCTACTATTCGCCAGACGTCACGCTGGAAGAAGATCTCGCGCGCCGCGATCTGACCATCAACGCGATGGCGCGCGAGGTGCTGCCCGATGGTGAACTAACTGGACCGGTGATCGATCCGTTCGACGGCCGGCGCGATCTGGAAAACCGGCTGTTCCGGCATGTCGGCGATGCATTCGTCGAAGATCCGGTGCGCATTCTGCGGCTTGCGCGCTTTGCCGCGCGTTTCACGGATTTCGAGGTTGCGCCCGAGACCACCGAGCTGATGCAGAAGATGGTCGCCGCCGGCGAAGTCGATGCGCTCGTGCCCGAACGCGTCTGGCAGGAAGTGTCGCGCGGGCTGATGGAAAAGAAGCCTTCGCGCATGTTCGAGGTCTTACGCGCGTGCGGTACGCTCGCGCGCATGCTGCCGGAAGTGGATGCGCTGTGGGGTGTGCCGCAGCGCGCCGACTATCACCCGGAAGTGGATACCGGCGTGCATGTGATGATGGTGGTCGATTACGCCGCCTCGCAAGGCTTCGCACTGCCCGTGCGCTTTGCCGCGCTGACTCACGACCTTGGCAAGGCGACCACGCCCGAAGACATCCTGCCGCGTCATATCGGACACGAAGGACGCAGCGTCGATCTGCTGCGCCCGCTTTGCGAACGTCTGCGCGTGCCCAACGAATGCCGCGACCTCGCGATGCTGGTCGCGCGCGAACACGGCAATATCCATCGCGTGATGGAAATGGGCGCGGCCGCGCTGGTGCGGCTTTTCGAGCGTTGCGATGCGCTGCGCAAGCCGGCGCGATTCGCGGAAGCTCTGCAGGCCTGTCTTGCCGATGCGCGCGGCAGGCTCGGACTGGAATCGAAGCNTGCCGGCGCGGTCGCGCAGCAGCACGCCGCGCAGCCGTCGAAGATCAAGGACGCCGTTCACGACGCGCGCGTGGCGGCTGTCAGCGCGGCGCTGTCGGCGAAGTAACACGCGACCGAACGTCGCCAACAAAAAAGAGGCATTTCCTTCGAAGTGCCTCCCCGAGAAAAACAAAAAGCAGGAAACGGTTACTTCGCGAGCGAGCGCCGCTTCATTTCCAGTTGCGTGATCAGACGCTGCAGCGTGTTCTCGGCCGATCCCGGCATGAAGCCCAGCGTGAAGTGCCGGTCGCCCTTGGCCGTCGTCGATTCGCGATGCGACACGAGCTTCATGTCGAGCGTGATCTTGCCCGTTACCGTGAAGNTGCCGCCGAGCGACAGATCGTGCACTTCGAAGCGAAAGCGTTCGCCGTTGGGCAGCGAACCGCTGCAGATGTAAGGATCGAGCACCGGCGTCTCGACGCGGAAATACTCGCGCCGCTGCATGTAGTACAGCACCGGCGGGAAATCGGCGACGAAAGCCGGACGGCCTTCGAAAGTCTTTTCGCGCGCGGCGCCCGTGGTGAATTCCACGCGCACGCCATCGGGCGCGGCATTGAAAATCAGCTTCTGTGCGGCGAGCACATGACGATTCTGCTCGGGCACGCCGCCCCAGTCGAACGTAAAGGTGTTGGCCGTGACATCGACGTCGAGCACGCGCGTGACGATCTGCGCGTCGCCGTGTACTGCACGGTCATGAAGTCGCCGCGATTCGCGAGGTTGCGCAGCGAAACGCCGACTTCCAGCGGGTTGCGACGGCCGAAATCGACGATCGGCGCGTCGTCATCGTCGGCAATGTCGTGTTTGTGATTGCTACTCATCATGTCGGCGACGCCGATGTCCTTCGACGACATCTGCTGCGACAACTGCTGGTCGAGCATCGCGGTGAAGGACTTGGAATCGTTGGACTCGAACGGGCTGTTCGACGGCGTCGAACTGCTTGGCCGCTTCCTTGAGGCCCGCTCGCGGATTGCCCTGCGCCTGCGCGCGCAACGCATCGAAGCTCTGCACGTCGAGCGCGAAGCGGTTCGACAAATTCGAAAATCCGCTACTTGCATCGGTCAATGCCAACGCGCTGCTGGCGATACCAGCGGCTGAATTCGAGTTCATGAGCGCAAGCTTCCTTAGATGATTTCGAGGGCTGCGCGCAGCGCGCCGCCGCCTTCATCGACTGAAGGATCGAGATCAGATCCGCGGGCGTCGCACCGAGCGCGTTGAGCGCCTTGACGACGTCGGCGAGATTCGCGCCGGCGCTGACCATCTTGAGCGCGCCGCTGTCCTGCTTGAGCTGGATCGACAATTCCTTCGACGCGGGTCTGGCCGTTCGAGAACGTGCCCGGCTGGCTCACCGCGGTCTTCGTGTTGGTGACGACCGACAGATTGCCGTGCGCGACCGCGCAGTTCTGCAGTGTGACCATCTGATTCGTGACGATGGAGCCGGTGCGCGCGTTGAGAATCACCTTTGCGGCGGCCTGCGCCGGCTTCACGTCAATGTTCTGCAACTGCGCCATGAACGACACCTGCTCGCCCGCGCTGTCCGGCGCGCGCAGCTGTGAATGGTGCGGCCGTCGAGCGCCATCGCCGTGTCCATGCCGAACTGGTTGTTCACGGCCGCGACGATGCGCTGCGTCGTGTCGAAATCCATTTCGCGCAGTTCCATCTGCATCGTGCCGCTCTGCTGCGTGACCGCATTGGGCACCGCGCGCTCGACCAGCGCGCCGCCGGAGATCCGGCCGACGGCGCGCTGATTCACCTGGACCTTGCTGCCGTTCGCACTCGCGCCCGCGCTGCCGACCACGACGTTGCCCTGCGCCATCGCGTAGACTTGGCCGTCGGCGCCCTTGAGCGGCGCCATCAGCAGCGTGCCGCCGCGCAGGCTCTTGGCATTGCCCATCGACGAAACCGTCACATCGATGGCTTCGCCCGGCCGCGCGAACGGTGGCAGCGTGGCCGTCACCATCACGGCGGCGACGTTCTTGAGCTGCATGTTCTGCGTAGTCGCCGGATTCACCGTGATGCCGAGATTGCCGAGCATGTTGGTCAGCGACTGCGTGGTGAACGGCGTCTGCATGGTCTGGTCGCCCGTGCCGTCGAGATCGACGACGAGGCCGTAGCCGATCAGCGGATTGTCCCGCACGCCCTGAAACGATACGAGATCCTTCAGTCGCTCGGCGCACGNAGCGAATTCATGACGGTCAGAACGGTGCGACGTTAAGGAAGAAGCGTTGCAGCCAGTCCATGTTCTGCGCTTCGTCGATATAACCCTTCGCCGAGTATTCGATCTTCGCGTCGGCGATCTGCGTGGAGTAGACGGTGTTGCTGCCCGAGATGGTTACCGGATTGACGACGCCCGAGAAGCGCACGTATTCGTTGCCCTGGTTGATGAGCATCTGCTTTTCGCCGCTCACCATCAGGTTGCCGTTGGGCAGGACTTCGGTGACGGTGACCGTCAGCGTGCCGCTGAAGGTATTCGCCGCGCTCGCGCCGGTCGCCGACAGGTTGGTGTTGTTGAACAGGCCGCCGAAGATGCCCGGCACGGTCGGCACCTGGAACGATCCGGTGCCACCGCGATTGGTGTTGGCCGCCGCCGACTTGGTCGCGTTGACGTTTTCCGAGATCACGATGGTCAGGATGTCGCCGTCGAGTTTTTGCAGCTTGTACTGCCAGCTTGTACTGCATGTAGATCACTTCCGCTTCGAGCAGTCGAGTCGGATTCGACGCGCCGATGACGATGAGCGGCTTGCTGGCCTCGATGACGTGATCCGCAATCAGACCGCCCGCGATCGGC
>JAQFVI010000399.1:0-14155 GCA_029439495.1 Caballeronia sp. BR6202001590007 | reverse complement strand
CCGCTGCCGGAAGTCGCCTGCCGACTGCCACTCCACTTGCGACGTGGCGACGGCGAACAGTTGCTGGGCCGCTTCGGCGAGCCGAAACACACATGGCGCCACGGCGTGCACGTCGGCGACC
Source organism: Caballeronia sp. BR6202001590007 (assembly GCA_029439495.1). Taxonomy (GTDB): domain Bacteria; phylum Pseudomonadota; class Gammaproteobacteria; order Burkholderiales; family Burkholderiaceae; genus Caballeronia. The sequence continues at coordinate 14,034 of JAQFVI010000399.1, read as the reverse complement.
GCCGCGCGGATGACTTCGTCTTCGCCCAGACGCACGAGATTCGCTCTGCCGATGTCTCGCGACCAACGCTCGATCGCTGCCGATTCGATATCGCCTTCCGCCATGCTCGCGTATAGGCAAGCTTCACCGTTCTCATCGACGATGAACCCATCGGTCTCGCTGGGGCGCACACGGACGATTACCTGGTCGCCCGTTCCCGGATATTCGAGCGGCGTCACGATTCGCTACATGCCATTCGTGTCGGCGTGTACTTCGAATGATGAGCACATGGCGTCTCGGAGCGTTTCGGTCAGGTCCATAGTTTAAGCTCACCCTGGATGGAAACTTCGAATGGCATCAAGATGCCGACCGGAGTCAAGTTACGAGCGTCCCGGTTTGTCGCGCAACGGCCAGTGCGTTTGCATCGACTGTTATGTTTTTGTTTCCGATTCGGAATCGGGCAGACTTGCCTACTTCCACACAAAATCCAGCCCCCGCTCTGACGTCCCGGCGATATAAAGCTTCACCGGCTTTCCGTCCGCATCCACATCCGCTCTCGCATAAAACGGCAACGGATACGCCGCGACCATGGCTTCGCCATACGGATTGTTTGGTAGCTTGAACACCGGATCGACGACCACGCCCGGAATGCGCGTCGATTCGCCCTCGAGCGTGACGTGACAGGCTCCGGTGGTCATGTCGAAGCTGGAAAGCACGCCGACATAGGCGATGAACTCGGCGGACATTGTCTTCATTGGAACGGGACGCGTGCAATCGCGCACGACCGAAAGGATATCGAAGCATCGATGCTTCGCGGCAGAAACTGAAACGGTGCGTATCGTCGGGGCATCGAGCGGCCCGGCAAGCGTACCGGTCGCCGCGGCGTTCGCGCGCGAAGCGACGATGTTCGCGAAACCTTGCAGCGACTTCGCCAGCAAATTCAGACCGATCTCATGCGCTGCGGCATCTGCGCCTTCGCAGCGAAAGCAGACGACGGCAAGATCGAGCGGGATTGAACGGTCGTTGGCCATGACTTTGTCTCATCGATAAAGACTCGTCATCCTAAGCTTTCGGCCGATCGCGACAAGTCGGCCATTCGGCCGACTCCGCTCAACACTCGACGATGTTCACCGCCAGCCCGCCGCGCGACGTTTCCTTGTATTTGGTCTTCATGTCCGCGCCGGTCTCGCGCATGGTCTTGATCACGGAATCGAGCGAGACATAGAGTGCGAGCCGTCGCCGCACATCGCCATGCGCGCGGCATTGACGGTTTTGACCGAACCCATCGCGTTGCGCTCGATGCACGGAATCTGCACCATGCCGCCGACCGGATCGCAAGTCAGGCCGAGGTTGTGCTCCATGCCGATTTCCGCCGCGTTCTCGACCTGCGCCGGCGAGCCGCCGAGCACGGCCGCGAGACCGCCCGCCGCNCGACGCGTTCTTGTACAGGATGCCGATCGCCGCCGCCGTCAGCAGAAAATCGATCACGCCCTGCGTGTTCGACCCGGCACGAAGCGATCGTAGTAATGCAGCAGCGCCGGAATGATGCCCGCCGCGCCGTTGCTCGGCGCCGTGACGACGCGCTCGCCGATCGCGTTCTCCTCGTTCACGACGATCGCGTAGAGATTGATCCAGTCGATCATCGACAGCGGATCGCGCAGCACGCTCAGGCTTGCCGGCGAGCGCGTGATAGAGCATCGGCGCGCGGCGTTTCACCTGGAACGGGCCCGGCAGATGTCCTTCCGCCTCCGGATTACCGATGCCGCACCCGCGCGCGACGCAATCCTGCATCACGTCCCAGATACGCAGCAGGCCCGTGCGGATGTCATCATCGCTGTGCCAAACGCGCTCGTTTTCCTACATCAGTTTCGCGATGGACTTGCCTGAGTCGGCGCACATCTTCATCAATTCGTCGCCGGTCTGAAACGGATAGGGCAACTGCTCGTGCGCCGTCAGCACCGCCGTATTGGGGCCGCGCCCGCCGTCACGACGAAGCCGCCGCCGACCGACAGATACGTCGCCTCGCGCAGGACGGTGCGATCGGCATCGAACGCATACAGCTTCATGCCGTTCGGATGCTCCGGCAGCGCCTGCCGGTAGAAGGCTATGTTTTCCCGAATAGTGAACGGCACCGGATGCGTGCCGAGCAACGCGAGCGTTTTGGAAGTGCGAACTGCGTCGAGCCGCGGCGCGATGCTCGACGCATCGACGGTATCGGGCGCGTCGCCCATCAGGCCGAGCATGACGCCGCGATCCGTGTCGTGCCCCTTGCCGGTCACGCCGAGCGATCCGTACAGCTCGCATTTCACCGAGGCAGTCGCGTCCAGCAGGCCATCGCGCGCGAGTCTCTGCAAGAACAGCAGCGCCGCGCGCATCGGTCCGACCGTGTGGGAACTCGAAGGGCCGATGCCGATTTTGAAGAGATCGAAGACGCTGACTGCCATGACTGCTTCTGCCTGAAAAAGTTAGCGCGCCGGCAGCGGCAGACACACCGCGAGCCACGCGGGCGGCGTCGGCGCAAGCCGCAGCGCCACCGGCGCGTAGCGGCCGTCGAGACGGGCCGCGAGATGAAAGAGTTCCGCCGCGTTCTTCGGATCCCACTGACCCGAAAAGCCCGGCAATCCAGCTTTGCGACGCCTGGCGTCGAAAGGCACGGACGACTTGACGAATTCCTCGTGTGTCCTTGTGCCGAGCGCGTACGGCGTGAGCCAGTTGAGCGCCTCGGCGAGCGTCGCGCCCGACTGCGCGCGTTCCGGCAGCCAGTTGCGGTTGTGCCGCCGCGCGGTGAGTGCCGCCGTCACCAGCGGCTGAAGATCGTAGGTGACGTAGCGCAGCGCATCGCGTTCGGCGAAGTCGATGGTCGTGCCGTCCGGCGCGATGTTGTCGCCGATATGCTCGACGAACAGGTGCTGCGCCGCGTTAATCAACTTGCGATCGTCGATGGTGAACGCGCCCATCGCGACCAGCTTCACGCGATGGCTCTGCCAGTTGTTGCGATAGGTGCCGGTGAGCGGCCGCGGCTGCTTGTCCATATCGTCGATATAACCCGTCACCAGCTTCGAGATGAACGCGTTGGCGGCATTGCGCGTCTTCACGGGCAGCGCGCTCGCGGTCAGATCGTAGGCGAGGATCAGCGACTCGAAGTTCGTCTCGTCGATCGGATTGAAGTTCGGCTGATACGTCGTCGTCCACGCGAACAGGAAGCGGTCGACTAGGCGCAGATAGCGTTCGTCGCCGGTCGCGCGCCAGGCGAGCGCGGCATCGCGCATGAGGCCGAGATCCTTTTGCGCCTCGACGCTTTCGTCGTAGATGCCCTCGTGCGGCAGCGTGCCTTCCGTGTGCAGCTTCGCGCGCGCCTTGGGCTGATCGTCGACGTGCGACTGCACCATCTTCACCAGCGCGCGCACGCCGGGATCGGCGTTGGTCCGTTCGCTCGTCTGCATCGCGGGTGCGGCGCAGAAGTTCATCGCGGCGTGAGCGGCGAGCGCGGTGATCGCCAGCGAGTACAGCAACGCGCGTATCGCCTTGATCCGGCTGGGGTTTTCTCTCTCTCGCACCTGCGGCGCCATGCGTACTCCTTGATTGGCTTGGGTCTGGGGAGAGATGTTAGCCGGTCTCGCGCGCGCCGCCAAAATCGCCCGACGATCATTTACCGATCGGGCGGTCCGGCGCGCTTACGTCGTCGCTCATTCAGTATAGTCGGAGATCGGCACGCACGAGCACATCAGATTGCGGTCGCCGTAGGCGTTGTCCGCGCGTCCGACCGGCGACCAGTACTTGCGCGTCACCAGCGACTTGAGCGGATACGCCGCCGATTCGCGCGAGTACGCGTGCGTCCAGTCGTCCGCGGTGACGACCGCCGCCGTGTGCGGCGCGTGCTTGAGCACGTTGTCCTCGCGATCGGCGCGGCCTTCTTCGACGGCGCGGATTTCTTCGCGGATCGCGATCATCGCGTCGATGAAGCGGTCGAGTTCTTCCTTCGACTCCGATTCGGTCGGCTCGACCATCAGCGTGCCCGGCACCGGGAAGCTCATGGTCGGCGCGTGAAAGCCGTAGTCGATCAGGCGCTTGGCCACGTCTTCCACCGAGATGCCGCTCGATTCCTTGATCGGCCGGACATCGAGGATGCATTCGTGCGCGACCAGGCCGCCCGCGCCGCTGTACAGCACCGGATAGTGCGGAGCGAGGCGCTTCGCGACATAGTTCGCGGCGAGGATCGCGTTTTCGGTCGCGGCGGTGAGGCCCGACGCGCCCATCATCGCGATGTACATCCACGAGATCGGCAGGATCGCGGCCGAGCCGTAAGGCGCCGACGACACCGCGCCGATGCCTGCCTCGTCGCGTTCGTAGCCGGTGGAGGTCTGATTCGGCAGAAACTTCGCCAGGTGCGCGCCGACCGCGACCGGACCGACGCCCGGTCCGCCGCCGCCGTGCGGAATGCAGAAGGTCTTGTGCAAGTTCAGGTGCGAGACGTCGCCGCCGAACTGGCCGGGCGCGCAGAGTCCGACCATCGCGTTCATGTTCGCGCCGTCGATGTACACCTGGCCACCGTGCTGGTGCACGATGTCGCAAATTTCGCGCACGTTGACTTCAAACACGCCGTGCGTCAACGGATACGTGATCATGATCGCCGCGAGATTCGCCGAANCCGACGCCGGATTCGTGCCGTGCGCGGACGCCGGAATCAGACAGACGTTGCGATGCCCTTCACCGCGCGATTCGTGATACGCGTGAATGATCAGCAGGCCCGCGTACTCGCCCTGCGACCCGGCGTTCGGCTGCAGCGACACCGCCGCGTAACCCGTGCAGGCGACGAGCATCTGTTCGAGCTGATCGATCATCGTGCGGTAGCCGACGGTCTGTTCAGCGGGCGCGAACGGATGGATCTGCGCGAACTCGGGCCACGTCACCGGCAGCATTTCCGAGGTCGCGTTGAGCTTCATCGTGCAGGAGCCGAGCGGAATCATCGTGCGGTCGAGCGCGAGATCCTTGTCGGCGAGGCTGCGCAGAGAGCGCAACATCTCCGTTTCCGAATGATGGCGATTGAAGATCGGATGCGTCAGGTAGTCGCTCGTGCGCTTGAGGCTCGTGGGAATCGCATCGGCGGCGGACGCGTCGAGCGCGTTGATGTCGAAGGTTTCCGTCTTGCCCGTGACTTCGGCGAACAGCGCGAAAAGCTTGAGCAGATCGTCGCGCGTGGTGGTTTCGTCGACCGACACGCCGACTTGCGTGGCGCTCACACGACGCAGATTGATGTGCGCCGCATACGCCGCCTGATGCAGCGCGTTGGTGTTCGCGCCGCTGTCGACGGTGAGGGTGTCGAAGAAGGTTTCGTTGGCGATGACATAGCCGAGTTTTTGCAGGCCCGCCGCCAGCACGGACGCGACGCGATTCACGCGCTGCGCGATGGTCCGCAAACCTTTGGGGCCGTGATAGACCGCGTACATGCTCGCCATGATCGCGAGCAGCGCCTGCGCCGTGCAAACGTTCGAAGTCGCCTTCTCACGGCGGATATGTTGTTCGCGCGTTTGCAGCGCGAGACGCAGCGCCGTATTGCCCTGCGCGTCGACGGTCACGCCGACGAGGCGGCCCGGCATCTGGCGCTTGAACTCGTCGCGCACGGCCATGTACGCCGCGTGCGGGCCGCCGAAGCCGACCGGCACGCCGAAACGCTGCGTATTGCCGATGGCCACGTCCGCGCCCCATTCGCCCGGCGGCGCGATCAGCGTGAGCGCGAGCAGATCGGCAGCCGCGACCACATACGCACCCGCCGCGTGGATCGCGTCGGCCAGCGCGCGGTAGTCGCGCACGTCGCCGTTCGCGCCCGGATACTGCAGTAGCACGCCGAACGCGTTCGCGCCCGTGGCATCGGCGGCGGGGCCGACCTTCACTTCGATGCCCGCCGGCTTCGCGCGCGTCTTCACCACTTCGATGGTCTGCGGCAGCACGTCGTCGGCGACGTAGAAGAGGTTCGACTTCGGCTTGCCGACGCGCTGGAGCAGCATCATCGCTTCGGCGGCCGCGGTGGCTTCGTCGAGCAGCGAGGCGTTTGCCATCGCAAGACCGGTGAGATCGGTCACCATCTGCTGGAAGTTCAGCAGCGCTTCCAGGCGTCCCTGCGAAATCTCCGGCTGATACGGCGTGTAGGCCGTGTACCACGCCGGATTTTCGAGCACGTTGCGCAGGATCACGGTCGGCGTGTGCGTGCCGTAGTAACCCTGTCCGATGTAGTTGCGAAACACCCGGTTCTCGTCCGCCAGCCTGCGCAGATGCGCAAGCGCTTCGGCCTCGCTCTTCGGCTGCGTGAATGCGCCGAGCGGCAGCGTTTCCTTGCGGCGGATCGATTCGGGAATCACCGCGTCGATGAAGGCGGCACGCGACGCGAAACCGAGCGCGTCCAGCATCGCGCGCTGGTCCGCCGAGTCGGGGCCGATGTGCCGTGCGGCGAACGTATCGTGACGTTCGAGCGCGGCGAGTGACGAGGGAGTGCGGTTCATCAGGCGATCCGGGTGGTCGAGCTTCATTTGAATTCTTGCCAGAGCGGCGAAGAGCGGCGATAAGCGGCTTCGCGATGGCGAAACCGCGCTCGCATGAAAAGAGTTATTCGCCGATCGACTTGCCGTAACCTTCGGCGTCGAGCAGCTTGTCGAGACCGTCGTTGCTCGACGGCTTGATCTTGAAGAGCCAGCTTTCGTAGGGCGCGCCGTTCACCTGATCCGGCGCCGCGCTCAGCGCCTCGTTGGCTTCGACGACTTCGCCCGACACCGGCGCGTAGATGTCCGAGGCGGCCTTCACCGACTCGATGACGGCGATCGCATCGCCCGCCGCGACGGTCCGGCCCGCTTCGAGCAATTCGACGAACACGATGTCGCCGAGCGCTTCCTGCGCGTGATCGGTGATGCCGACGGTCAACGTGCCGTCTGCTTCGGTGCGGACCCATTCGTGCGATTCGGTGTATTTCAGATCGGCCGGGATGCTCATTGGTGACTCCTTGCGTGTTGCTTTCGTGAGGTTTTGATCGGAGGGAACGGGCGCGACGGCTCAGAAAGCTCGACCAGAACTTTGCCGTTGCGCACGAACGGCAGTTTTACCACGCGAGCAGGAAGCTGTTTGTCGCGGATGACGACCTGCACGGTATCGCTGGCGGCGACGCCCGCGGGCACGCGCGCGAAGGCGATCGACTCCTGCATCGACGGCGAGAACGTGCCGCTCGTGATCTCGCCTTCGCCGCGCGGCGTGACGATTTTCTGATGCGCGCGCAGCACGCCGCCCGCCTTGCCGTTTTCCTTGACGAGCACGAGGCCGACGAAGTCCGCCTTCGAGCCGTTCGCTTCGAGCGCGGCGCGGCCGACGAAGTCGCGTTCCGTTTTCAGATCGACGGTCCACGCAAGACCGGCGTCGAGCGGCGACACGTTTTCGTCCATGTCCTGACCATAGAGATTCATACCCGCTTCGAGGCGCAGCGTAGCGCGCGCGCCGAGACCGGCGGGCTTGACGCCGGCTTCGCGCAGCGCGTTCCACAGGGCTTCGACGTGCGTCGCCGGAACGACGATCTCGAAGCCGTCTTCGCCGGTGTAACCGGTGCGCGCGAGCATCGCTTCGCCGAACGGCGTGTCGGGAAAGATCGCCGCGTTGAACGGCTTGATGTCCTGGGTCGCGGCGCACGTGCCGGGCAGCACCTGCCAGACCTTTTCGCGCGCGTTCGGACCCTGCACCGCGACGATGCCGAGATCGCCGCGCGGCGTGATCGACAGATTGAAGCCGCCTTCCGCGTTCAACTGCCCGAACCACGCGATGTCCTTATCCGCCGTGCTTGCATTTACGACGACGCGGAAACTCGTTTCGGAGAAGAAGTAGACGATCAGATCGTCGATGACGCCGCCGTCGCCGTTGAGCAGGCAGGAGTAGAGCGCCTTGCCGGGCGTCGTCAGCTTGTCGACGTTGTTGGCGATGGCGCGGCGGAAGAACTGGCGCACCGCATCGCCTGCGAAATCGATCACGCGCATGTGCGAGACGTCGNCCCAGCCGCCGAAATCGACCATGCGTGCGTTGAGCGCGAGGTGGGCGGCGTGCAGGGGCGTGTGTTGAAGAGAAGTCATCAGGGCCTCGATTCGCGAACAAAAAAGGCCATGCGGCGTGATGGACTTACGAATGCGCCGCCGTGCTGCCGATGCAGCGCAAGGCGCGTTCCGCGAAGCGGATGCGTAACGTGGCCCCTCTGTCCTCGATACCTGAAAGATTGCGCGAACCGGCATGCTGCCGCGGTTCATCGCGCGCCCCTTCGGTGGAGCAACTGGCCCCGATGTTCATCGGAAGCCACTGCCGTTCTCCAGAGTGCGAGGATTGCTCCTCGACGCGGTCGGTCCTTTTGCCTGAGAGTTTGCGGGTATGCCCCTTCGGCGGCGCAGCGCTTCGTGTCGTTTCGATGTCACTCCCGACACGGGCCACGCGCTCTCCCAACGCGTGTGGCAGAATTTACGCGACCGAAATAGGCTTGTCAAACGCGCACGCCTCGCGTCTGGCGAGGCGTGCGGCACGCGGAGAAGCCGCTCAGCTTTGCTCCGATGCCATGTCGGCGTCCGCCGTTTGCTCCGCGGTCTGCGCTTCTTTCTGCGTTCCGGCTTGCGCGGCGGCTTCTTCCGACTGCGCAGGCAGCGATGCCGATGCCGGCTCCGCTTCCGCTGCGACGGGATCCGCCGTCGATGCCATGCCGATCCTCATGCCCGACTGCGTCTGCCACCGATGCAGGTTGTCTTCCTCGCTCGGCGTCAGCGCGCGCGAGCGGACGTCCGATTCGTTGCCGCGATCGTCGACGTGATAACTCAGCAAGCCGTTGACGCTCAGCTTCTCACTTCGCGGCTTCCGTCCGGCCGATAGGTGACTTCCGTATGCGTGCCGCCGCGCCCTTCCGTCGGATCGAATGCCGACGATCCGATGCGCTGTCCGTTCGGCCCGTAACGGCTCTGCGCACCGACGCTGCCGTGATCGTTAAACTCATTCAGCGTCCGGCTTCCGTCGCTTCGGACACTCGTCGTCGCGACGAGCGGACTCGTTTCCGCGGAGCTTGCCGCACCGGAGCCGCGCTGGCGCCGGCGGTCGATTGATTGACTCTCATCTGTTCATCCTTCTTGAAGAGCTTGGAGACACGCCGCCGCACGCCAGCGACACGGCCGCGCGATGCGCAGCAGGCACAGTGTCGGCAAACGCCTCGCTTGCAAGGTGGTAGTGCGCGACTACCTTCGAGAAGAATGAAGCCCGGCGCGGGCCGAGCGGTATCCCAGAGCGCCCGCACGAACGGCACGCGCCGGGCTTCGCGTTCGCTTTCGATCGCCAGTTCGATGATCGTCATCGTGTCGACAGCATCCTGCGGCGTCACCGGAAACGGCTTGCCTTCCTGGATCGATGCCGCCAGCGCGCGGTAGAACTCCACGTACGCGCCGTCTTTCGTGGCGAACTCGTGCCGCAGATCGAGATCGCCGTCGACTTCCCGAAGCAGGCCCGGCGGATTCTTCGCGATCCGGATTGCCCGGCCGTATGCCGGAACGCAGTTGATATTCCTGCGTGTCGAGCCCGGTTTTGACATAGCTGCCGCGCGTGCCGTGGATCGCGAAGCGCGGCGGCTCCAGCGCGGCCAGTGCGCTCATGTGGAGAATCACTTCCTTGTCGCCGTAGCCGAGCACGAGATGAACGTAATCCGGCGCGTGCGCGTGATCGCGATGTGCCTTCACCGACGCCGCAACCGTCTCCGGCGCGCCGAACAACGTCAGCGCCTGATCGATCAGATGCGGCCCGAGATCGAACAGCAGGCCTTTTTTGCTGCGCCAGATTCGCGAGCGTGCGGGCGTCGACGGCGCTCGGCATCACCGGCTTGTCGACGACGACATGCTTGCCTGCCGAAAGCGCGCGCTGCGCGAGATCGAAGTGCGTGTCGTTCGGCGTCGCGACGACGACGCATTCGATATCGCCGAGGGCGAGCAGTGCGTCGAAGTCCGCGACGATCTTCGCATCGGGATAATCGGCCTGCGCGCGTTCGGCCTGGCTCGTCGCGATGGCGCTCACTTCGGCGCGGCGACGCTGCACGCGTACCAGGCCCTCGATTTCGACGATCTTATTCTGCGGCCCGCGCAGCTCTTCGCGCAGAACGAAGCGGTGCGCGACAAGTGGCAGAACCGCCTGCGTTATCTGCTGATCGACGAGTATCAGGACACCAACGCCTGCCAGTACGAGTTGCTCAAGCAGCTCGCCGATCCGCGCGCGGCTTCACGGCCGTCGGCGACGACGATCAGGCCATCTACGGCTGGCGCGGCGCGACCCTCGAAAACCTCGCGCAGCTCGGCAAGGATTTTCCGAAGCTGCACGTCGTCAAGCTGGAGCAGAACTACCGCTCGACGGTGCGCATCCTGACGGCGGCAAACAACGTCATCGCCAACAATCCGAAGCTCTTCGAGAAGAAGCTGTGGTCCGAGCACGGCATGGGCGACACCATCACTGTGACCGGCTGCAACGACGAAGAGCTCGAAGTCGAGTCGGTCGTATTCCGCCTGTCCGCGCACAAGTTCGAGCGGCGCACGCAGTTTCGCAATTACGCCATTCTGTATCGCGGCAACTTTCAGGCGCGCATCTTCGAGTAGGTGCTGCGGCGCGAGTGCATTCCATATGTGCTGTCGGGCGGGCAGTCGTTTTTCGATCGAGCCGAGATCAAGGACCTGTGCGCGTATCTGCGCCTGATCGCCAATCCGGACGACGATCCCGCCTTCATCCGCGCGATCACGACGCCGCGTCGCGGTGTCGGCAACACGACGCTTGAAGCGCTGGGCGCGTTCGCCGGCGCGGCGAAGGTATCGCTGTTCGAGGCGGTGTTCATGGGCGGCATCGAGGCGCGGCTGTCGGCGCGTCAGGTCGAGCCGCTGCGCACCTTCTGCGAGTGGATTCGCGGTCTGTCGGACCGCGCCGCGCGCGATTCCACGACCGAAGTGCTCGACGACATGATGGAAGCGATCCACTACGAGGCGTACCTCTACGATGCGTTCGACGAGCGGCAGGCGCAGACGAAGTGGCAGAACGTGCTCGAGTTCCTCGAATGGTTCAAGCGCAAGGGCACCAAGCCGGAGCCCGAAGCGGGCGCCGAACAGACGGGCTTCGATACCGCCGACGGGTTCGCCGACGAAGGCAAGAACCTGCTCGGCCTGATTCAGACCGTCGCGCTGATGTCGATGCTCGAAGGCAAAGACGAAGACCCGGACGCGGTGCGCCTGTCGACCGTGCATGCGTCGAAGGGGTTCGAATATCCGCATGTATTTCTGGTGGGCGTCGAGGAAGGCATCATGCCGCATCGCGGCAGCGCGGACGACGATGCGCCGGTGGACGACGGGCGCATAGAGGAAGAGCGGCGCCTGATGTATGTCGCGATCACGTGGGCGCCGCGCAGTCTGCATCTGAACTGGTGCAAGAAGCGCAAGCGCGCGCGGGAGACGGTGGTGTGCGAGCCGTCGCGCTTCATCCCCGAGATGCTGCTCGACGATGCTCCACCGCTGACGGCTGAGGAAGCGCTGCTGTCGCCGAAGGACCGCATGGCGATGCTCAAGGCGATGCTGCAGAAATCCTGAAATGCAAACAAAAAGCCCTGCGATGCAGGGCTTTTTCGTGGTCCGGAGCGCGCCGCCTTACTTCGATGCGTTAAGATGCGTTAACCATGTAGTCGACGGTGGCCTTCACGTCGGCGCCCGGCGCATTCGATCCGCCCCTCGCCAGCATCGCGCCCTTGCCGTGCAGCGCGTAGTTGTAGACAGTGTCCATTGGTTCTTTCAGGCGCGGCGCCCAGGCTGCCTTGTCGTCGAACTTCGGCGCGCCGAGCACGCCCGCCGCGTGGCACGCCTGGCAGACCTGCTCGTAAAGCGCCTTGCCCGCCTGCGCGTTGTCTGCGCTCTGCGCGCCGCCCGCCTGCGCGGCCGACGTCTGCGGCACGGATGCGAGCGCCGCGACCGCTGCGGCGGCTTGCGCGTTTTCGCCACCGCACCTGCCGCACCCGATGCGCCCGCCGGAGCCGAAGCCCCGCCCGATGCCGCCGCGACCGGCGCCGGCTGAGCGGGTTCGGGGAATTTCGAGCCGCCGCCGTTCGCCATGTAGACGACCGCGCGGGCGATTTCGAAGTCGCTGTAATCGTCGGGATTCGTGCCGCCGCGCGCGGGCATGCCGCCCTTGCCGTTGAGCGCGTTGTGCAGCAGCGTGTCGTAGCCTTTGCTGATGCGCGGCGCCCACGCGGTGGAATCGCCGAACTTGGGCGCGCCGGCGGTGCCGTTCGCGTGACAGGCGGAGCAGACGGCCTTGAAGACTTCCTCGCCGGTCTTGTAGGTGCGCGGCGGGTTGGCGTCGCGGACGTCGACTTGCGCGGCGGGCGCGATGCGCTGATTGACTGATTGCTCGATGTCCGTGCCGGCGCCGGTGCGCGTTGAGTTGTTCACATAGACCGCGAGCAGGATGATGATGGCGATCGGAACGCCGAACCCCGCGATGACTGCCGCGATGAGCTGGCCGGGGGTTTTGATGGGGGCTCCGTGGGGTGCTTCGCTCATGCTTGTCTCGTCTCCCGTTTTTAATGTGAGTCGGTTCAGTGACAGCGTGACAGCTACGGCATGCGCGCCTGGGCGCGCGCCTTGGGGAAAAGGCACGGTCGATTATAGACATAGACGGAACGTTTAACGCACGCGCGGGGCGGCCGGTGAGACGGGATGGGTGTTTACCCGAATCGTCGGATGCTTTCGGGGCGTGCGCGGGCTGTATTGGCGCCGCTTGCAGCGTAGCGTCCCGCGCCGCGCGCGATGGACGAATTCACCGAAACCCGGTATCTTCCCGAATTTGCATGGACTTGCCGGCGCCTTTCACGGCGCTCCCGTCTCGCAAGTTTCTCCCAGATGCGCCCGTAGCTCAATGGATAGAGTACTGCTCTCCGAAGGCAGGGGTTGCTGGTTCGATCCCAGCCGGGCGCGCCAAGCCTAGTAAGGCTCTCTGCAAAAAACCTTTCGATAATGATTTTCCGGGACAAATCCGGGACAATAAGATTCAAGCGAGTTACGCCAACTCCGAGAGGGCTGCACGGCGACAATCACCAAACGCACAGACAACCTTGGCGATCCCACCTGGCAGTTGAAGGTTCGACGCAAGGGCTTTCCTTCGATTTCGAAGACGTTCGATAGCAAGGCTCAGGCTTGGGCTTATCAGATCGAGTCTGAAATGTTTCGCGGTGTGTTTATGGATCGCACCGAGGCAGACCGGAACGCGCTTGGCGATTTGCTTGGCCCGGTACGTGAAAGAGGTGACGTCTCACAAGAGAAGGCACGAGGTCGAGCGTTACCGAAATCATGGCCCTGATGGCCTCGCAGAGGATCTGTCAATTTCGAATTTCGAGCCTCTCCAGCCGAGAAATCGCTGTTTAGCGCGATGACGACTGCAGTCGGTTTCCGGGTCCACAGTGAATCGTGAGGTGAATATTCTCAGCCATGTGATCGAAACAGCACGAAAGGAATGGAGTGTTGCGCTTCACGAGAATCCGGTGGGCATGGTGCGCCGGCCGAAGCACAATCCACCAAGGGAACGCCGCCTAATTGGAGCGCAGGAGCGTTTGTTCGTGGCCTGACGCTCAGCGCGGAATCCATTCTCCTCCCCGTCGTGGAATTGGCCCTCGAAACAGCCATGAGGTAGAGTGAGCTAGCTGGTTGCCATCGAGTGGCAACGCGGTAGACCTGACGAAGTGCGTCGTTCATCTACCTACGTCGAAACCCGGCGAAGCTAGGGGAGTACCGCTTGTCATCTCGAGCTGTCGCCGTGCTTATGCGCCTTTCTCCCTTAAGAAGTGGCCGAATCTTCCCGGAGCTTACTGCAGAAGCGATAGAGCGGTCGTTTATCCGCGCGTGTGCAAGGGCTAAAATCAACGACTTCAATTTTCACGACTTAAGGCACGAGGCAGCTAGCAGATTATTTGAGAAAGACCTTAATCCGATGGAAGTCGCATCCATGACAGGCCATGAAACGCCGCAGATGCTTAAACGATTACTCATC
>JAQFVI010000398.1:14978-52057 GCA_029439495.1 Caballeronia sp. BR6202001590007 | reverse complement strand
GCAAGCCGCGCAACGAGACTCACCATTCTACCAAGCAGCGGAGCGTCATTTTCTGTGCAGTGCGACAAGGTTTCGATGTGCTTTTTCGGAATCACCAGCACATGGACGGGCGCGGCCGGATTGATGTCGTTGAAGGCGAGGAATTCGTCGTCTTCGAAGACTTTCGTGCTCGGAATCTGCCCGGCGGCAATTTTGCAGAAGATGCAGTTGCCTTGGCTCATGGATTATCCGTGTGCGATCAGAACCACGCACGCGGTTCGATCGGTTTGCCTTCGTAGAGGAATAGCCAGCCTTTGATGATCCGATAAAGGGTCCAAATGCTGACCGCGGCGAGAATCAGAAAGCCGATGCCGACCCAGATCAGCGCAAAGCCGATGACGTGCCCCAGCACCGCCCACCAGAACGTGCGGATCTGCCAGGTAAAGTGGTCTTCGAACGGCGTGCCGGCGGCGTCGCCGCGCTTGATGTAATTGAGGATGATCGCGACGAGCCTGGTGAGGCTGCCCGTCAGCCAGTACACGGCGTAAAGCGCGTAGGACGTGCGTGGACGTGCGCATGTTGCGCAGGCGTTCGGGATCGCCGGAATGTTGAACGACGGGCGGATACGGTTCGTAAGGCCGGTTCATGCGTGCCTCCTTCGCGATGGCGCGAAATGCGCTCGTCAGCCGCCGTTTTGCTCGCGCTCGCGCGATTTGCGCAGCGCTTTCTCTTCGATACCCGACAAGCCTTCGCGCCGCTCCAGTTCCGCGATGACATCGGCCGGGCTCAAGTCGAAATGCGACAGCATCACGAGACAGTGAAACCACAGATCGGCGACTTCCCCGACGAGCGCCTTGGGCGCGCCGCCGTGGCGCGCGTCCTTCGCGGCGAGCACGACTTCCGTCGCTTCTTCGCCGATTTTCTTCAGGACCGCGTCGTCACCTTTGTGAAAGAGTCGGGAAACGTAGCTTTGTTCCGGATCGCCGCCCTTGCGCCCGTCGATGACGGCGGCGAGGCGCAGCAGCGTGTCCAGCGTGGTGGCTTGCGTCATTTGTAGATGCTTTCTGGGTTTTTCAGGACCGGCTCGACCGCGACCCACTCGCCGTCGTCCGCCGTGCCTTCAAATTTCTGGAAAAAACAGGAATGGCGGCCAGTGTGGCACGCAATCCCCGACACCTGTTCGACCTTGAGCAGCACGACGTCTTCGTCGCAATCGAGGCGCACGTCGTGGACATGCTGTACATGCCCCGATTCCTCACCCTTGAACCACAGACGCTGACGCGAGCGCGAGAAGTACACCGTGCGCTTCAGTTCGACGGTCTTGGCGAGCGCTTCGCGATTCATCCATGCGAACATCAGCACGTCGTTCGTATCGTGTTGCTGCGCGATGACCGGCACGAGGCCGTTCGCGTCCCACTTCACCTTGTCGAGCCAGCTGGCTTCGGTTTGACTCACGGCTCAGTTCCTTACCGAAATGCCCTGATCGGCCATGAAGCGCTTCGCCTCGCCAACCGTGTGTTCGCCATAGTGGAAGATGCTCGCGGCGAGCACCGCGTCCGCGTGGCCGTCGACGATGCCGTCCGCCAGATGCTGCAGCGAGCCGACGCCGCCCGACGCGATCACCGGCACCAGCACCGCATCCGATACCGCGCGCGTCAGCACCAGGTCGAAGCCGGACTTCGTGCCGTCGCGATCCATGCTCGTGAGCAGGATTTCGCCCGCGCCGAGTTCGGCCATCTTGCGCGCCCACTCGATCGCATCGATGCCGGTCGCCTTGCGCCCGCCGTGCGTGAAAACTTCCCAGCGCGACGGCTCGCCGTCGGCCGATACGCGCTTCGCGTCGATCGCGACCACGATGCACTGCGAACCGTGCTTGTCCGACGCATCGCGCACGAATTGCAGATTGGCGACCGCCGACGAATTCATGCTGATCTTGTCCGCGCCCGCATTGAGCAGACGACGGACGTCCTCGACCGCGCGCACGCCACCGCCGACCGTCAGCGGAATGAAGACCTGCGACGCCACGGCTTCGATGATCGGCAGGATGAGATCGCGTTGGTCGGATGTCGCGGTGATGTCGAGAAAGGTAAGTTCGTCGGCACCCTGATCGTCGTAACGGCGCGCGATTTCGACCGGATCGCCGGCGTCGCGCAGTTCGACGAAATTGACGCCCTTGACGACGCGCCCCGCAGTGACGTCGAGGCACGGGATGATGCGTTTAGCGAGAGCCATGTTCTTGCCGCTTACGAAATGAGGGCGGCGCGGATGCCGCCCGGAAGTGCCGGCCGCCGATGCCGCCGGACAATCGCGCCGATTTTTACGATCGCGGCGATCAGGCGCCGTCGGCCTCGTTGAGCGCGTCGGTGCGCAATTGCGCGGCCTGGAAGTCGAGATCGCCGGAGTAGATCGCGCGGCCGCAGATCACGCCTTCGATGCCCTCGCTTTCCACTTCGCACAGCGATTCGATATCGGCGATGTTCGACAGCCCGCCGCTCGCGATGACCGGAATCTTCACCGCCTTAGCGAGCCGCACGGTGGCGTCGATGTTGATGCCCTGAAGCATGCCGTCGCGGCCGATGTCTGTGTAGATGATCGATTCGCAGCCGTAGTCCTCGAACTTGCGCGCGAGATCGACGACTTCGTGGCCGGTCAGCTTGCTCCAGCCGTCGGTCGCGACCTTACCGTCCTTCGCGTCCAGCCCGACGATGATGTGTCCCCCGAACGCGCTGCAGGCGTCGCGCAGGAAGCCCGGATTCTTCACCGCCGCGGTGCCGACGATCACGTAGGCCAGACCGTCGTCCAGATAGCGTTCGATGGTTTCGAGATCGCGGATGCCGCCGCCCAGCTGCACGGGGATTTCGCTGCCGACTTCGTCGATGATCGCGCGGATGGCGTCGCCGTTGCGCGGCTTGCCGGCGAAAGCGCCGTTCAGATCGACGAGATGCAACCGGCGCGCGCCGCGATCGACCCAATGTCGGGCCATTGCCGCCGGATCTTCTGAAAAAATGGTCGCCTGGTCCATATCGCCTTGTTTGAGGCGCACGCACTGACCGTCTTTAAGATCGATGGCCGGAATGAGCAGCATAGGTATCGCGTAATTTCTGGATGAAGTTGATCGAAGTGGCACCGCGCGGTCTCGAATGCCGTCACAAGCCGTTTTGCGGGCCATTATGCTAGTGTAGTACAAGTCTTGCAACGCTCACGCGCACACCGGATCAAGCGAAACGCTAAGGTTTTTACGGATTCCAGTGCACGAAATTGCGATAAAGGCGCAATCCGGCGTCCGCGCTTTTTTCCGGGTGGAACTGGGTCGCGAAGAGGTTGTCGCGCGCCACCGCCGACGTGAACGTGCCGCCGTACACGGTTTCACCCGACGTGTGCGCCGGATCATTCGGCACCACGTAGTAGCTGTGCACGAAGTAGAAGAACGCACCATCGGCGACGCCGTCCCACATCGCATGCGGCTGCGCCTGACGGACGCGGTTCCAGCCCATCTGTGGCACTTTGAAGCGCGAGCCGTCGTCCTGCAGCAGGCCATCGAGTTGAAAACGCACGACCTTGCCCGACAGGAGGCCGAGCCCCTTCGTGTCGCCTTCCTCGCTCCAGTCGAACAGCATTTGCTCGCCGACGCACACGCCGAGCATCGGCTTTTCGCGCGCGGCCTGCATCACGGCTTCCTGCAGGCCCGATTCGCCGAGATGGCCCATGCAGTCGCGCATCGCGCCCTGGCCCGGCAACACGATCCGATCGGCGGCGTGAATGTCCTGCGGTTGGTCGACGATCGCCACGTCCGCCTCGGGCGCAGCCTTCTTCAGCGCCTGATACACCGAGCGTAGGTTGCCCATTCCGTAATCAACAATCGCAATCGAAGTTTTCATTTCAAATGATGGCATCAAGGCCTTCAACCCGTTGACGATGAATTCCACCGCCAGCGCGGACAACATCAAACCCATCAGGCGCGTGCCGATGTTGATTCCCGTGCGCCCGACGACGCGCGCGATCGGCTCGGCGAGATTCAGCGCGCCGAAGCACAGCGCCGCGATGATCCCGCCCAGCAGCACCAGCCCGAAGCGGTCGTACCAGTGCGGCGCATTGGCAGCATAAACGATGACCGTGCTGATCGAACCCGGTCCGGTGAGTAGCGGAATCGCGAGCGGCACGACGGCGATGCTGTTGCGCTCTTCGGCTTCCATGCGCTCTTCCGGCGTCGAGCGCGCGTTGCCGACTTCGAACGAACCAACCGAAATCCCGAAGAACGCGATGATCTGCTGCCCGAGCAGCGCGGTCACCGCGATCACGCAGAACACGGAAATGCACGCGACGCGGATGGTGTTGCGCTTCTCCGCGTCAGACTGCTGCGAGGTGAGGCTCAGAAAAAAACGGTATCGCGCCGATCGGGTTGATCAGCGCGGGCAAGGAGATGAAGGACTTGAACAGATCCATCGGATGATCGGCGTACCGAAAGCGCGAAGACTACCGGACGCGCCGGATCGCGCGACGCCCGCCTCGGTCAGAGACTGCCCTTGGTCGACGGAATCTGCCCCGCCGCGTGTTCGTCCAGTTCGACGGCCATGCGCAGTGCGCGGCCGAACGCCTTGAACACCGTTTCCACCTGATGATGCGCGTTGAGGCCGCGCAGATTGTCGATGTGCAGCGTCACGCCCGCGTGATTCACGAAGCCGCAGAAAAACTCGATGGTGAGATCGACGTCGAAGGTGCCGATGCGTGCGCGCGTGAACGGCACATGGAATTCGAGCCCCGGACGGCCGGAGAAGTCGATCACGACGCGCGACAGCGCCTCGTCGAGCGGCACGTAGGCATGGCCGTACCGGCGGATGCCCTTGCGGTCGCCGATGGCCTTCGCCACCGCCTGACCGAGCGTGATGCCGGTGTCTTCGACCGTGTGGTGATCGTCGATATGCAGGTCGCCATGCGCTTCGATGTCGAGGTCGATGAGCCCGTGGCGGGCGATCTGATCGAGCATGTGATCGAGGAACGGGACGCCGGTGGCGAGCTTCTGCTTGCCGGTGCCGTCCAGATCGAGCTTCACACGGATCTGCGTTTCGCTGGTGTTGCGAACGACTTCCGCAATGCGCATGGTGATTCCTTGAGACTTTCGAGAATGTGGGGTTCAGACCGGTGCGTGGGGTTCAGACCGGTGCGAGCTTCCTGAGCGCCGCGACCATGTGCGCGTTCTCGTCGGCGGTACCGACGGTCAAACGCACACAATTTGCCAACAAAGGATCGCCAGAGTAACCGATGTGACCGGCTGGCGAGGCGTCGCGCGCGATGGCACGAAGAAGGTCTGGTCCCCCCGGCAGGAATCGAACCTGCATCTAGCGCTTAGGAGGCACTCGTTCTATCCATTGAACTACGGGGAGTAGTGGACCGTGGCTCGCGGCAGATCAGAACACATTCTGAACCGCCCGCCGAGCGAGGGCAGAGCAGAGTATAGCAAACGCGGACGGCCATGGCGGGCGAGAGCCGCCTGCCAGAAAACGGTCATACCAATACGGGTTCGCACCTATCAAGTTTTTCGGGTCCGGGCCGCCATCGCAAGTATGGATCCCACTTCCTCGACTCCGTCCGATCAGAAGCCCGAAACCAAGCCCGAGGCCAGGCTTGAAACCAAGCCTCACGGCGCGTCTCGGCGCTTCTCGCAGATTAGGACCTGACGCATCTGGAACGCTTGCTGCGCCGCTCGCTGTCGTGCGATCTCGGCGGGCCGCTGCTGCCGCCGTTGTACTGGCGCGAGCGCATCGCGGCCGTGATGCGCCAGGCGCATCTGACGCCCTCGCAGATACAGACGGTGCATCGGCTCTACTTGTGCATCGATCTGTTCGAGCTCGAAACGCAACGCAAGGACGCCGCGGACGCCAAGGCGGAATCAGAAACGCCGCCCGTCGCGGCCGTGGGCGGATCCGGCGCGACGTAATTCCGCTTGGTGGCCTCGATGCAAAAGTCGAAGCCATCGGAACCCGCCAACGTCAAGCTTGCGCCGCGCTCGTCGCGACCGTAGAGGATGTTGTGCTCGTGCATCGTGTCGATCAGTTCGTCCGGCAGGCCAAAGCGCGCGACCAGATCGTCGTAGTAATTGCGCGGAATGCGCAGAAACTTGACGCCGTCGGCCTCCAGACGCGGAACCGCATCGAAGATGTCCGGCGTGCTGAACGCGACGTGATTCAGGCCCGAACCGCGATAGGTCGTCAGCGATTCCGACACCGCCGTATAACGGTCCATCGACGCGTTCAGCGAGATACTCGCCGAACCGTCGCGGCTGCGCACGGCACGGCTGCGCACGAGGCCGTACGGATCAGCACGGCCGCTTCGGTCTCGAAGCCGAACGCGCTGCGAAAGAACAGCACCCAGGTATCGAGCGCATCGGCGGACAGCGACAGACAGACAGACGTGATCGATGCGCGCGAGCGGCCCGACTTCCACCGGCCCGTCGATGTCGATCAGCACGAAGTCGTTTTCCCACAAGGTCGGGGCGCCCAGCGCTTCGTCGACGAAGTAATCGAGGCTGCCGTCGGGCGACTGCACGCCCGGCACCACGCGCTCATTCGGACTGACGCGCCCGGAAACGGCTTCGATCCATAAGCGGCGGCGCGCTCGAAAGCCTGCTTCGCGTCGTCGACATGAAACGCCGATGCGCACAGCGACAAGCCATGCTTCATGAAGAATGAAGAACGCGCTCGCGAACGAATCGGCTTCGGCATTCAGCACGATCGATCCCGCGCCATGTCGATACAACGTCACATCCTTCGACCGATGCTTGCCCGCGAGCCGAAAGCCGAGCCGGCCGAGCCATTCGGAGACGTGCTCGCATCGACGGCGAATTCGAGGAACTGGAAGCCGATGTGCGCGGGCGGCGCGAAACCCGTTGTGTTGAAGATTTCGAGCGACAGCGGTCCCTTGTAGCCCGCTTCCATCACGCGCGCGGTGAAGCCGGCGACATCGAACGCGCCCTGCCCCGGAAAGCAGCGATAGTGACGGCTCCATTCGAGCACGTCCATCGCGAGCACGGGCGCATCGGCGATCTGCACGAACGCGATGCGATCGCCCGGAATCGCCGCGATCTCGTCGATGCTGTCGCGAATCGACATCGTGTGGAACGTGTCGAGCGCGAGACCGAAATTCGGATGATTCACCGCATCGACGAGCTTCCACGCGTGCTTGTACGAGTTCACATGACGGCCCCACGCGAGCGCCTCGTACGCGACGATCACCGCCCGCTTCCTGCGCGATCCTTCGCGAGCATGCCCAACTGGTCGGTGATGAGCGCGTCGTCGCGGATCACGTCCGGCGACACGCTGCTGCACACCAGGATGCGGTCGGTGCCGAGTTCGTGCATCAGGTCGAACTTGCGTTTGGCGCGCTCGACGTTCTTCGCGAGACGCTCGGCGCTGACGCCGTCGAAATCGCGAAACGGCTGAAACAGATAGATTTCGAGGCCCAGATCGGCGCACATGCGGCGCACGTCGGCGAGCGTGCCTTCATCATAATACAGCAGGTCGTTCTCGAAGATCTCGACGCCGTCGAAACCCGCGCCCTTGATGGCCTTCAGCTTCTCGGGAAGCGTGCCGCTGATGGATACCGTCGCGATGGATGTCGGGACTGAACGCAACATCGCTGCCTCCTCGTTGCTTTCGGTGGGTTCGATCGACGCAGGGCGGATCGCTCAAGTGTAGGCGTTCGGCGCAAAAGCGATGCCACGCGTGTCGACGACGCGCGAGAACGCGCACGACACGCAAAATCCGCGTCATTTTGCGAGAGAATAACAAACTAACTAAAACGTATAAATAAGTATAAACATCGAAGGACAGACCGAAAGCGCGCAGTCACACTGCGCACCATCCCATTTTCGCGGTGCAGCATCGCGTCTTTTTTCCGCTGGAGTCGTGCGCATGACAAGCAAAACGTCCTATCTCATCGGCCTGATCGGTTCGGGCATCGCCGGTTCGCTCACGCCCACCATGCACGAGCAGGAAAGCCGCACGCTCGGCCTGAACTATGTGTACCGGCTCGGTGCATCGATCTGCAGGCGCTGCAACTCGAACCGTCCGCGTTGCCCGATCTGCTGACCGCCGCCGAACGCATGGGTTACGACGGGCTCAACTTACGACGGGCTCAACATCACCTATCCGTGCAAGCAAAGCGTCATCCCGCTACTCGACGATCTCGATCCCGACACGCGCGCGCTCAGCGCGGTCAACACGATCGTGCTGAAGGACGGCAAGCAAATCGGCTACAACACCCGACTGGTCCGGCTTCGCGCACGCGTTTCAGCGTAGCCTGCCGGACGTGCCGATGTCGCGCGTCGTGCAGCTCGGCGCGGGCGCGGCCGTCGCGCATGCGGCGCTGACGATGGATGCGCGCGAACTCACGCTGTTCGATTCCGACGATGCCCGCGCGGCATCGCTTGTGGCGGAACTGTCGGCGCGCTTTCCAGACCGCATCGTGAAGAGCGGCGACGACTTGCGCGAGACGCTGGCATCGGTGAGCGGCCTCATCCACGCGACGCCGACCGGCATGGCCAAACTGCCCGGCCTGCCCTTGCCCGCCGAGTATCTGTACAAGGAATTGTGGGTCGCGGAAATCGTCTATTTCCCAGTCGAAACAGAATTGCTGAAGACCGCGCGGGCGCTCGGCTGCAAGACCGTCAGCGGCAGCGGCATGGCCGTATGCCAGGCCGTCGACGCGCTGCGCATCTTCACCGGTCTTGAACCGGATGCCGAGCGCATGTTCGCGCACTTCCAGAGCCTGCTCGAAGGCTGACGCAGGCGCATCAGCCATTCGAACGGACGTAAAAAACGGCGGCCTCGCAAGAGAGCCACCGTTTTGCATTCGATGCCGTGTCTTAAGTATCGCGCCGCATGAAGCGCAGCACCGATTCGACGATCATCTCGCGATGACGCGTGCGCGAACGCGGACCGGACGGATCGCGCCCGAACGCCGCGCCCCACGTATGCTGGTTCGCAATGCGATGAAAGCACATCGAGCTGATCATCAGATGCAAGTCGATCGGATCGACGTCGTCGCGAAACCTGCCCGCCGCGACGCCGCGCGCGATCAGGTCTTCGATGGTCTTCACGACCGACGAGTTGCGCGTCTTGAACGTCTTCGACTGCTCGATGTACTTCGCGCCGTGAATGTTCTCGATGGTCACGAGCCGCACGAAATCGCGATGCTTGTCGTGATAGTCGAAGGTGAAGCCGACGAATTCGCGCAACGCTTCTTCGGGGCCCATCTCCGCGAGCTGCAGTTCTTGTTCGAGCGCGCGGATGTCGCTGTAGACCTGTTCGAGCACCGCTTCGTACAGCCCTTCCTTGCTGCCGAAGTAGTAGTAAAGCATGCGCTTGGTGGTGTTCGTGCGCTCTGCGATGGCATCGACGCGCGCGCCCGTGAGCCCCATCGCGGAAAACTCCTGCGTGGCGATGTCCAGGATGTTCCGCTTGGTCTCCTCAGGATCGTACTTGCGCCGCCCTTCCACCGTGGTCGACGAGGGCGCAGCACTCTCGGGCGTCGCGGCCTTGCTTCCTTTTTTCATTGTTATGTCTGAGAATGGTATTGGGGAACGATTCTAGCATGGGTTATAGCCGTCTTTTCGCATCGGCGGCATTCGTCCGCGAAGGCTTCAACCTATAATTTCGCGACCCACGATGCTCACAACGGACTCGATATGAAGCGCTCGAACGCTCTCTCCACCGCCACCGCCACCGCCTTGCTGGCGATTCACGCGCCGCCCGCGGCCGCGCAGAATCCGGTGCCGCCCGGCCATCCATCGAAACACGCCGAAGGCGTCGTCACAAGCGCGAATATCGCGCGCGGCGCGGCGGACGTGTGTCATCTCGATGCCGCGAAGATCAAGCGTTTCGAACAGGCCGTGCGCGCATTTTCCGGATGCGCCCGATTTCAACGGCGCATGCAAGCTCGGACTCGCGCAGGCGTAGTCGACCGCTTCGCGAAGCTGAAGACGAGCAATCCCGCGCAATACAAGAAGGAGATCGACGAGGCCTGCCCCGCGCTCGATCGCGGCATCGTCGAAGTGAGTGCGCCGCAGTAGGTTACGTGGCGCCGTTGCCGCTCACGTTGTCGTTCGCGTTGCCGCTGCCGTCGTATTGACCGCGCTTCTCGATGTACATCGCGGTATCGGCGCGTTGCAGCATCGTTTCGAGGCGCTCGCCTTCGTAGGCGGCCGCCGCGCCCATCGCGAACGACAGCGGCGCCCAAGTAGAACTGATTGTTCACTTCGAGCAACTGGCGGATGCTGTCCATCAGCGCTTCGCCGCCGCGCTCGTCGGTGCCGGGCAACCCAGGCAACAACAGCATGAATTCGTCTCCGCCGATGCGCGCCGCATGGCGCGGCTTCTCCACCGCCTTGCCGAGCACTTCGCCCGCGCGACGCAGCAGCGCATCGCCGGCCGCGTGGCCCAACTAATCGTTGACGACCTTGAGGCCGTTGACATCGATCGCCACCGCCGTCACCGGGAACGGCCCCTTGCGTTCCAGCCGATTGATCTCGTCGATATAGAACGAGCGATTCTTGAGCTTGGTTAGCACGTCGTGCTTGCCGAGAAACTCCAGATACGCCTCCGCCTTCTTGCGCGCGGTGATGTCCGTCAGCGCGACGAGCACGAAATCTCAGCGCGCTTCATGCCCCGGAAACACCGAGAACTGCAGATGCACATGCACCTCGCTGCCGTCGAGCGAATAGTTGAGGACTTCGCGCTGATGCAGCAGCTTGCCGTCCCATAGCTCGATGAGCTGTTCCTGGAAGTGCTGATGCATGTCGTCGCGGAATACTTCGGGAAGGCACGCGAGTAGGGTCGCCTTGTCGGGCGCGGCGAACATGCGCAGCGTGTGCTGATTCACGTCGAGCACATGGATTTCCTGCATGCATCGCTCGACGAACTCCGGATGCACGCTCGTGAAAGTGCGGAAATCGACGATGCCGCGCTCGCGCACGTCGTCGAGCAGCGCTTTCACGGAACTGAAATCCTCCACCCACAGCGACACCGGCGAATGTTCGAACAGACCGCACGCGTACAGCTCGCTGTCGNCGAGCGTATAGTTGACTGTCTGGCTGACGAATTGCGGCTTGCCCTGCCAAAGCTGTTCGAGTTCGTCGATGTGCGTGGTCAGCATGTCGTCGCGGAACACGCGATCGAGGCCTTGCACGAGATGATCCAGATCCTTCGCGCCGAACAGCGACAAGGTGCGCCGGTTGACCTTCACGACCCGGATGCGCGACGAACATTCGACGATGCGCGCGGAATCGGCCAGCAGGAACGCCCGCAGATCGACGACGCCGGCGGCGCGCCAGCGTTCGAACTGCTCGCGCATGGCGCTGAAGTCTTCGAGCCAGAGCGAGACGGGCGCGAGATCGAACGTGTCGGCATCGTCGTCCGGAACGGCGGCCGGCGTGAATTGTCCGGCGGCGCGGCGCGGGTCGTTGGGCATGCTTATCCTTTCGGCAGGCGCCGGAACGCTGTTCGGCACGGGATTTGACTCAATTCATCTCGATATTGTAGCCTGTCAGATTCTGCCACCGTTACGGAGACCGGCGCTTTCGGACAGGCCATTCGCGGCGTCGGCGACCGGCGATAATCGGGGGCGAATGCTACACTCGTCCGATCCTATCCATCGCGATTCGCGGCCGGGCACGCTTGCTGCACCGGGCCCGCGTGACGAGCCGGCACGCTTCGCTCCCCGAGACACCTACCCACCGACAAGGAGGCATGACGATCATGGCTGACTTCCGTATCTGGTCCGACGAATTCCCCGCGAACGGTTTCATGACGCGCGCTCAGGAATTCGATCAGCAAGCGTTCGGCGGTTCGGGCGAAAACATTTCCCCCGCGCTGCAATGGGAAGGCCCGCCCGCCGATACCGTCAGCTTCGCGCTGACCGTCTACGATCCCGACGCCCCGACCGGCAGCGGCTTCTGGCATTGGGTCGTCGTCAACCTTCCGGCCGATTGCCGCTCGCTGCCGCGCAACGCGGGCAAGACGGACGGCAGCCTGCTGCCGGCGGGCGCGCTGCAACTGCGCAACGACTACGGTCTTGTCGGCTTCGGCGGTGCCGCGCCGCCGCGTGGCGACAAGCCGCATCGCTATATTTTCCGCATCCATGCGCTGAAAGCAGACAAGCTGCCGCTCGATCCGAACACGACCAATGCAGTCGCGCGCTTCATAACGCATCTGAACGAAGTCGATTCGGCGACCTACACCGGTCTCTACGAACTGAAGTAAGCGCGCCGTCACGGGCGGCCGCTGCGTGCGCCGCCTCCGCCGTGCTTCGATCTACAAGGCTTTTGAAAACGGCGCGTCGTGTTATAGTTAGGCGCATTATAAGTATATAATTAATGCGCCGCCCGCCACTCTTCGCGCCTCGATGACTTCCGAAGACGGTCTTCCCCTGCCCCAGCGCTACTGGGCCATTGCGGTCGTCGCGCTCGGCGTCACGCTCGCGGTCCTCGACAGCGCCATCGCCAATGTCACGCTGCCGACTATCGCACGCAATCTCGATGCGTCGCCCGCCGATTCGGTTTGAGTCGTCAACGCCTATCAGCTTGCCATCGTCGTCTCGCTGCTGCCGCTCGCCTCGCTCGGCGATCGCATCGGCTACCGGCGCGTGTATTCCAGGGCTTCGGCGCGGCGGGCGTCATGAGCGTCAATACGGCGATCATCCGCATGATCTATCCGCACACGCAGCTCGGACGCGGCGTGAGCATCAACGCGACGGTCGTCGCCATTTCGTCGGTGATCGGCCCGACGGTCGCCTCCGGCGTGCTCGCCGTCGCGCCGTGGCCGTGGCTCTTCGCGATCAACGTGCCGATGGCATCCTCGCTTTCGCGATCGGCATGAAGGCGCTGCCGCGCACGCCCGGACACCGCCAGCCTTATGACTATGTGAGCGCGCTGCTCAATGCGCTGTTCTTCGGCATCGCGATTATCGCGGTGGATGGCCTCGGCCACGGCGAGCACCGGCCGTTCGTGATCGGCAAATTCGTCGTCGCGATCGTCGTCGGCTACGTGCTGGTGCGCCGTCAACTGACGCGCAGCGCGCCGCTCCTGCCCGTCGATCTGCTGCGCATTCCGGTGTTCGCGCTGTCGGTCGGCACGTCGATCTGCTTGTTCTGCGCGCAGATGCTCGCGTTCGTGTCGCTGCCGTTTTTGCTGCAAAACGGCTACGGCATGAGCCAGGTCGAAACAGGCTTTCTGATGACGCCGTGGCCGCTCGTCATCGTGTTCGTCGCGCCGCTGTCGGGGATGCTCGCCGACCGCTATTCGGCAGGCCTGCTCGGCGGCATCGGACTGGCGATCCTTACCGTCGGGCTCGTCTTGCTGGCGACGGCCGCCGCGCATCCCGCGGCCGTCGATATCGCGTGGCGTATGGCGGTCTGCGGCCTCGGCTTCGGCTTGTTTCAATCGCCGAACAACAAGCAGATGTTGTCCGCCGCGCCGCGCCATCGCAGCGGCGGCGCGAGCGGCATGCTAGGCACCGCGCGACTCACCGGGCAGACACTCCGGCGCCGCGTTCGTCGCGATGATCTTCGGCTTTGCGCCGCAGCGTGGCGCGGTGATCGCGCTCGGCGTTGCGGCAGCGTTCGCGGCCACCGCCGCGGTGGTGAGCCTGCTGCGGCTCGCGGGCAAGCGCAGCGTCGAGACAGCCTGAGCTATCCGCCCCCGCTCGGGCGGCAGTGGACAGCGCCCCACATCATGGGCACAGCCTTTGCTGAAGTTTCGCTCAAGGTTTCCGCATGTCGCGGAACGTTCGAAATGAGCAGACAAGGAGTGTTTTCATNGCCGCAGCGCGCTGAAGGACGCGGGTGCGCAGGTCGTCGTGATCTCGCAGAAGCCCGGTCAGATCCAGGGTTTCAAGCATGTCGACAAGGGCAACAAGGTCGATGTCGATCTCACGCTCGACCACCGCCAATGCAACCGACTACGACGCGCTCGTGCTGCCGAGCGGCGTCGTGAACGGCGATGCCATCCGTCTCGATGCCAAGGCGCAAAACTTCGTCAAGGAAACCGACAAGGCGAAGAAGCCGATCGCCGTGATCTGCCACGGCGGCTGGCTGCCGATCTCGGCGGGCATCGTCGCCGGACGCACGATGACGAGCTGGCCGAGCCTGCAGGACGACGTCCGCAATGCCGGCGGCACCTGGGTCGATCAGGAAGTGCAGATCGACGGCAACCTCATCACGAGCCGCAAGCCGAACGATCTGCCCGCGTTCAACCGCGCGCTGATCGACGCGCTCGCGAAAAAGCGCGCCGCGTAGGCACGACGCGCCTGCATCGATCGCCATAAGAACGACGGAGCCATGCCCATGCGAAAGGCCTCATTGAAATCGTCCTGGCCGCAATGGCTCGCCGCAAGCACGTTCGCGCTAGTGGTGTAGGCGTCGCTCGTGCCGTCAGCGACGGCGCAAACGAGCGAGCCGGCCGCGACCGCACAGACCTAGAAACTTTCGGCCACGGACGAACAGTTCGTGCAGGATGCCGGCACGGCCGGCGCGACCGAGATCGCGGCCAGCAAGCTCGCACTGCAACGTTCGACCGACCGCCAGGTGAAGGACTTCGGGCAGCGGATGATCGCCGACCATACCAAGGGCGAAAGCGAGAAAGGCAACGATCCGGCGTTGAAGGCGGCGGCCGCGAAGGCGCTGCCGGTCATCAGCCACCACTACGCGATGGCGCAGCAACTGGCGGAGTCGAAAGCGGCGTCATGAACATCGCCGCCGCTTTCGACTCCGCGCACGCTCGCACGCCGCGCTATCGCCCCGCTTATGAGGACTCGACCATGCACATCACTTTCGCGGACGACCAACCCGTCTACGACGGCGACGATCGCGCGGTCCACTTCACCGCCCTCGTCGATGGCGCACCCGTCGTCTGCTCGATCAGCGCCGAAGCGCTGGAAGATCATTTCGATCATTTCGGCGCGCGATCCGCGCGCGAGGAAGACGCGATGCCGCGTTCGAAAACGGCCTTGCGCGCATCCGCGCGGTATGCGCCGAAGTGCTCGACGACAACGACGGCCAGCCGGTCGTCCTGCGCAGCGGACTGTTCCACGTCGCGGGCCTCGCCCCCCAGTGAGTTCCCGAGTGAATCAACCCTTGGCTGCCGCGCGCAAGCCCGAACCCAGCCTGAATTATAAGGAGGACCCATGTCCCTGATCATTGCGGGCCGATTCCAGACCTTTCCCGCCGCGGAATCCGCAGCCCAGAAGCTCTTTTCGCACGGCTTCGTCGAAGAAGACGTCACCCTGTTCTTCGTCAATCCGAGCGGTCAGCATGCGCGTCATCCGATCGGCGGCGATACCGGCACGGACAAGGGCGCGAGCAAAGGCGTGACGATCGGCGCGGTAGCGGGCGCCGTCATCGGCGCGGCGATCTTCGTGATCTTCAAGGCGCCGCTGCTCGTCTTCGTGATCGCGGCGGGCGTGAGTGCGTATATCGGCTCGCTCGCAGGCGCGATGTCGCATACGAAGAAGAAGCCCCAGCACGAGCAGGCCGCCGAGACCCCGACGCGCCATGCAGGCGTGCTGGTCGCCGTGCATGTGTCGCAGGAAACGCAAACACAGGCTGCTTCCATCTTGCGCGAAGCGGGCGGCGTCGAGATCGAGCGTGCGTCGGGACGCTGGAAACAAGGACGCTGGAGCGACTTCGATCCGACCGAGCCGCCGACGCCGGTCGGCGAAAATATGCGCAGCCGCGCGTCTGATTCGCAATCGACCGAAGCATGAAAAAACGCCCGTGATACACGGGCGTTTTCGCTTTTCGTGCGGCGCGTTTGTGCGCTTCAGACCCAGGCCAGCGATGCGCTGCTTCGGCAGATTGCCGCGGATATCGCAATCGGCGGGCAGCGGGCGCGCAGGATCGCCGCTCGCGGACGACGGCGCGCACATGCGGCCGAACTGCGCGTGCGAAGTCGCTTCCGCGACGGGCCGTTGTTCGGTCATGTGCTGACGCACATGCAGCGCGTGACGGCGAACGCGACAATCGCGACCAGCAGTAAGAATTCGCGATACGCGAGCGCGTTGAAGTGTTTCACTTGCATTCTCCGGTTGCCGTTTCGTTGCGCCGTCTCGCATGCGAACCGGCGCTGTAGTGCGTCAAACGGAGCAAGTCACATGCCATGGCAGGAGGTCGGAAGTGCACAGCGTGGGCATGACGCATGCGACAGAGACAGACACGGCAAGCCGCATCGTCCGGATGTGGCGCGTTTGCAACTACGCGTTTGCAATCCCTTTCGCATCACATTGCAACCAGCGCCCTATCAGGCTAACCCCCTGTAAGGCCAACCAGGAGGTGTCTTATGAGCACGAACGTCGTCTCGGTACTCAACGATCTCATCGAAACGTCGAACGATGGCGAGAAAGGCTTTCTCAAGGCCACGGAAGATACGCGCGATGCGAGCCTCAAGTCGCTGTTCCAGAACCGCGCCGAAGCCTGCTCGAAGAGCACGCGCGAACTGCAGGACATCGTGCAGCGTCTGGGCGGCACGCCGGAAACCGGCGGCTCGGTGTCCGGCGCGCTGCATCGCGGCTGGGTCGATGTGAAATCGGCCGTGAGCGGCCATAGCGATCACGCGATCCTCGCGGAATGCGAACGCGGCGAAGATTCCGCGAAGAAGAACTATCGTGAAGCGCTTGACAACGATCTGCCCGCCGATGTGCGCGCGGTGGTCGAACGTCAGTATCAAGGTGTGCTGGAAAATCACGACCGCATCCGCGATCTGCGGGATCAGTACGCGGCCGCGAAGTCCTGATGCAGCGAATGCGCCGGCGGACATGATCTCCGGCGCGCGTAAAACAAAACGGCCGCGTAAGCGGCCGTTTTGCTGTGCTGCTGCGACGAACCGCGGCAGCCTTACTACGGCTGTCCCTTGTCGTTCGTGCCCAGCGCCGACGCGGCTGCGGCAGCCGAAGCGCCCTTCAGCTTGTGTGCCTTCTGCTGATGCAGCGTGGCGCCCTTCGACTTCTTGGTTGTCGTAGCGCCGGCGTCGGACGCTGCCTGAGCGAACGCCGTCGTCGAGAATGCCAGTGCCAGCGCGCCAATCAATGCCATCTTTTCGTATTCGTGAAGAGCTCCTTTTGCCGAGGCCTGCGAGCGCCGCAACTTAAGCGCACGCAAACCACCTGTGAGTAACGACCTGACAGTAACGACCTGACCGGCCGTACTTCGTTTTTAAGATGTCCACGATACTGCTGCGAGGTCTTGCCACTGCACATGCACAAACCCGCACCGTCGGCCCGGGCCGCGTCCCGAAAGACACGAAGCCCGAACCCGGCGCGGGTTCTTTCATCGCCTGAGCGATGCGCGGCGTGCCGGGCGGCACATCGCGCATACGAACTATGCCATCAGTCAGCGATTACTTGGCGGCGATTTTGAGATGATTCTTCACGGATGCAACACCCGACACGTTCTTGACGGTTTCTTCCGCGGCCGTCTTGTCGGCTGCCGACGGCACCGTGCCCGTGAGCGAGACGACGCCGTTCTTCGTCTTGACGTGGATGTGCGTGGACTTGACGTCCTTGGCCGACAGCAGTTCGGCCTTGACCTTGGCCGTGACGCCGCTGTCGTCGACCTTCTGGCCGACCGAGGTGTCGGTGCTGCCCGACGAGGTCGTGGAGGTTTGTGTGCTCACGTTCAGGGCGAACACGACACACTCGATACCGCCGGCTGCCTTCAGGAATTGAGTTGAGTCGTCTTCATGGCAATGCTCCATTTTTTCGATCTTGGACCTGCGCGCCCCGTTCCTTCGGGAGACGAAGCGCCTCGTGGTATGGCTCGACGAAGCTCGCGAGCTCGATCGCGCCGTAGCACGAAAATCGTGGCCCAGCTATCGCAACTTGCGTGCCGAGGCCTTTCGCATCAGATGAAATCGGTTGGTACGGAAACGGAAAGATCAATCGGATCAACGCGTTGCGGCTCGGTGCGAAATCGCACGCGGACTGCGGATGCGCGGACGCCGCGGCGTCTCGTCACGCAGCGAAACGCGCAGCGGTTTTGTCTGAGCCCGTGTAAAAACTGCGCGAAAAGAGGTCTCCCGCACACTCCTTCCGAGCGAACGCGAATGCGAAAAACGTATACGCGGCAGGCGCTTGATATGTGCTGGCATAGCCGTTGCTTTACATTGCTTTACAAGGTGGACACAACGTTCACAGTGCCCGAAACATCATCGAGGACTCGCTCGCAATGCCGCCTACGCTCGAACTACGCACCAAGCAAAGCCTCGCGCTCACGCCGCGTCTTCAGCAGTCCGTTCGCCTGCTGCAACTCTCGTCGCTGGAGTTTCAGCAGGAACTGCGTAACGCGCTGGACACGAACCCCTTTCTCGAATACGACGAATCGCAAACCGAGGATAACGCGCTCGGCGCCGACAACGGCAACTCGATGAGCGACACCTCGCTCTCGAATGCAGCCGACGGCGCAACCGACGCGCCCGCCGCCTCCGACAGAGGCATGGAAGGCGAATCCGGCGCGGAAGCCGGCTCACGCGACGACTCCATCAGCGAGTTCTCCTCCGATCCGTTCGGCCGCGGCGCATCGCGCAACAGCGGCGACGGCGAAGACTCCGATCCCGCCGACTGGGTTCTCATCGAACCCTCGCTGCACGAAACGTTCCACGACGCGCTGCGTCTCTATCAACTGGGCGAGCGCGATCGCGCCGTCGCACAACTCATCATCGAAGCGCTGGACGACGACGGTTATCTGCGTCAGTCGCTCGAAGAACTGGCGGGCGTCGTCGACATCGAACCGGCGCTCAGCGAAGACGAACTCCTCATTGCGCTCAAGCTCGTGCAGTCGCTCGACAAGCCGGGCGTCGGCGCGCGCAATCTGTCGGAGTGCCTGAAGCTGCAACTGTGTGCGATGGACGAAGACACGCCCGGACGCGACGTTGCACTCGAAATCGTCGCACATCATCTCGAACGTCTCGCGCGCCGCGAGCAGGCCGAATTGCAAAAGAAGATCGGCTGCAGCGCCGACGAGCTGCGTATCGCGTGCGCGCTCGTGCGCCGTCTCGACCCGAAGCCGGGCGAGAACTATGGCCAGAACGAGGACAACTACGTGGTGCCGGACGTCATCGTGCGTCAAGTGAAAAAGAACTGGGTCGTGACGATTAATCCGGCCGTGCTGCCGCGTGCGCGCATTCACCGCATGTATGCCGAACTGTTCGCGCAATCGGCCGGCGCGAGCCGCTCGCCGTTCGCGCAACAGCTTCAGGAAGCGCGCTGGCTGATCCGCAATGCGCAGCAGCGCTTCACGACCATTCAGCGCGTGGCCGAATGCATCGTGTCGCATCAGAAGGCGTTCTTCGATTACGGTGAAATCGCGCTGAAGCCGCTCGTCCTGCGCGATGTCGCCGACGAACTCGGGCTGCACGAATCGACCATCTCGCGTGCGACGGGCAACAAATACATGTCGACGCCGCGCGGTATCTTCGAGTTCAAATACTTCTTCCCGCGCGAACTGAGCACGGAAAGCGGCGGAACCTGCTCGGCAGCGGCCGTGCGCGCGTTGCTCAAGGAAATGATCGCGAAGGAAAACACGCGCGATCCGCTTTCCGACGTCTCGCTCGCGAAGATGCTTGCGGATCAGGGCGTGATCGTCGCGCGCCGCACGGTGGCGAAGTATCGCCATCTGATGAAGGTGCCGCCGGCGGAATTGCGCCGTCAGGCTTGAAGCGCAGTCGAGGTTTTTTCGCTCTCAAGCGCCGGGCGACGACGACCCGGTCAAGCGAGGCACACTGGCGTCGATGAGCGATAGGCAAGGCCGCCCGGAAGTTCGGGCGGCCTATTTTTTTGCGAGGTAAAGGCGATCAGTCGTCGTGCAGATCGCCGAACAGATCGGGATTGGTCTCGCTCGACGGCAGACGCGGTTGCAACGTGCCGCTGCGCGCCTGCGCGCGCTGCTCGGGCGAGAGCCAGGCGTCTTCCATCGCGTCGGTGCCCTTTTCGATCATCTGTTGCAGGAAGAACGACTGCTTGCGCCCAGTGACTTCGGCCAGAAGCCGCAGACGCTGTTCGATGGCGGGATCGACGCGCACCGCAACCACCTTTAACTTGTTTTCGGCAGTCCTTCGCACCGCAACCTCCTTGCTGGATGACATGAATCGACGCGTCCGCGAAACGCGCGCCGGGCGATGTATTTACCACGAAGTCGCGGACCTTAGCAAATCGACGCTAGCGCCATCCGGACGCGCGATGGGTGCGCTTGCGCGCCGCCGTCGCCGACAGTTCCGCGCCGAGCAGAAACACGGCGGCCGAGTAATACAGCCACATCAGGATAATGACGAGCGATCCCGCCGCGCCGAACATGTTCGCCGTGCCCGCGTGCGCCAGATAGAACGCGAAGAGCCGCTTGCCGCCCTCGAACAGCAAGGCGACCGCCGTCGCGCCGAGCAGCGCATCGCGCCAGGGCATGCGCGTGGTCGGCAGAAACTTGAGCAACACGGTGAACGCGAGCATCAGCATGCCGAGCGATATCGCGCGGCGCGTGAGCGCGGATAGCACGACGAACGGGTTACCGTCGCCGAACGCCCAATGAGCAAGCACGTCGACGAGCGCATCGAGGACCAGCAGCGCGACCACCAGCAAGCCGGAGCCGACGACCAGCGCGAACGACATCAGCCGTGCGCAACAGCGACACGATGCTCTTGCGCGCGCCGACCGCGGGCGTCGGCCAGATCACGTTCAGCGCGCTGTGCAAAGACGAGAACGTCGCCGATGCGCCAAGCAGCACGCCCGCGAGCGACAGAATCGCGGTGCTGCGCGCGATATCCGCGTGCCACGCGTTGGCGACGATGGCTTCGAGCGCATGCTCGGCATCCGCGCCGACGACGCCAGTGATTTCATCGAAGAGGCGCCCCTGCACCGCGTCCGCGCCGAAGAAGATGCTTGCGACCGCGATCACGATCACCAGCGTCGGCGCGAGCGAAAAGACCGCGAAAAACGCGATCGCGGCGGAGAACATCAGACAGTGATCCTGCGACCACTGCGTGACCGGATCGACGATCCACGACAGCCAGCCGAAGCGCGACGTACGGCCTTCGGCAATGGGTGCGGCGGAGGAAGATCGGCGGGCTTGCTGGGTCATCGGGTCAGCGGTCGGCTATCGGTCGCTAGCGGGCGAAAAAAGGCGGTTGAACGCGTCAACCGCCGATGTTAGCGCCGCCGGACGATATGCATGACGCGATCGTCGTCCCCGTCGGGATCGATCTCGTCGACGAGATCGCGCGTTTCGTCTTCGATTTCATCGGAGAGGATGTCGCCGTCCGCCTGCAAATTGTTGTCGCCGTCCGCCGAAGCGATCGGTGTCGCTGTTCAATTCCGCTTCGGACTGGCCGAGCGCATGGGCATCGAGTTCGTCTTCGATATCGCCCGGACGACGCGCTTCGCCCTGCACGTCCGATCCGCTGTCCGACGAATCGCTCGGTCCGAGCGCGCCCGTGCCCGTGGCCCTTGCCGACTTCCACCGCGCCTTCTTCATTGGGATTCAAGGTGCTTCTGCTCATCATGACCTCCTTAAGTGTCAATGACGGTTTCGCAAAACGCGTTCCGCATACGGCGCGCCGCCGACAAAGAAAAACCTCCGCGCATCGGACCATGCGCGGAGGTTCGCAGGAAAGAAGTTACGCCTTCGCGGCCGGACGACGTGCGCCCTGCTTCACCGTCTTGACGGTTTTTTCCGTCACCGATGCGGCGTTCGCGACACTACGCAGATCCGACAGGAACGAGTCGCGCCACACGGACAGATTGTTCTCGCGCAGTGGCGCCATCATGTTGGCGTGACGCGCCTGACGTTCGGCGAGCGGCATCGACAGTGCGCGCTCGAGCGCCTCGGACATCTGCGACAGATCGAACGGGTTGACGACTAGCGCGCCCGGCAGTTGATCCGCCGCGCCCGCGAATTGCGACAGCACGAGCGCACCCGGATCTTCCGGATCCTGCGACGCGACATATTCCTTCGCGACGAGATTCATGCCGTCGCGCAGCGGGGTCACATAGCCGACCTGCGACAGGCGGAGCAGCGCCATCAGCAGATTGCGCTCGTACTTGCGGTTGAGGTACTGGATCGGCGTCCAGTCGAGCTGCGCAAAACGCCCGTTGATACGCCCCGCCTCGCCTTCGAGGTTCTGGCGAATGCGCTGATACGTCTGCACGTCCAAGCGCGTCGGCGGCGCGATCTGCACGAGCGACACGCGGCCATGCCAGCCGGGCGCGTTGAGCATCAGGCGCTCGAAGGCCTGGAAGCGTTCGACGAGACCTTTCGAGTAATCGAGTCGATCGACGCTCATGATGAGCTTGCGGCCACGCATCGAGTCGCGCAGGCTCTTGACCTGCTTGCGGTTGGAGAACTGCTCGGCCGCCTTGGCGATCGCGTCCGGATAAATGCCGATCGGATACGCGCCGACCTTCAGCGTGCGGCCGAAAGCCTGCAGCATGTCGTCGTCGCTGGAATGCCCGCGTCCGGTGCGCTCGATGTAATCGATGAACGACTGCTTGTCGTTCTCCGTCTGAAAGCCAACGACGTCGTACTGGCACATCGCCGCGATCAGTTCCTCGTACGGCGGCACGGTGCGCATCATTTCCGGCACGGGGAAAGGAATGTGCAGGAAGAAGCCAATCGGATTGGCGATGCCGAGCTTCCGCAGTTCCTGCGCGAACGGCAGCATGTGGTAGTCGTGTACCCAGATGATGTCGTCGTCTTTCAGCAGCGTCTTGAGCTTCGCCGCGAGTCCCGCGTTGACGCGCATATAACCCGCGTACTCTTCGCGATCGAAGCGCGACAGGTCATTGCGGTAGTGGAAGGTCGGCCATAGCGTCGCGTTCGAGAATCCGCGGTAGTACTGGTCGTAATCGCGGCGCGTCAGGCCGACGGTGGCATACGTCACGTTGCCGCTCTTTTCCAGCACGGGATCGGCCGCCTCGCCGACGATTTCCCCGCTCCAGCCAAACCATACGCCGCCCGTCTCCTTGAGCGCGTCCAGAACGCCGATGGCGAGACCGCCCGCGCTGGGCTTGCCCTCTTGAATCGGCGCGACGCGATTCGATACCACGATCAATCTGCTCATTACGGCGTCACCTTTCAGTTGTCGTTTATGCTCGAATTGGCCGTACAAAGTATGCAAGCATCGTGCCGATATGTTGCGTTTTGGAAACAAAAATTCGTTCTGGATGTTACAGACGAAAGAAAGCACGCGGCGAGACGACGCCGCGTAGAAGAAAATCATCGATTCGACCGAAGAAAGCCGCGAGCCGCGCGTCACGAATCCTGTTCGGAACCGAGGTCACGCTGGTAGTCGATGCCCTCGCGGCGCACGCCGCCCTAGTTGTGCTCGCCGTCGGGCGGAGCGCCCGGCGCGGGGCGGTTCTGGCCCGCGGGATCGTGGTCTGCGAAGGATGTTTGCGCGGCCTGAGCGCCGGCCTGTTTGGCAGCTTCTGCGCGCGCTTCGCGCTTGGAAGAGTGACGCGCGGAGCGTCGGAGTGTGGGATGCCTCATGATGCCTCCAGAGATGAAGGCCGTCGCGTCATGACGGCGGCGGCGTCAGAACTGATGCGCCGAGTGCGGCTGGAGCGGCCCGAAAGTAGCCCGAAAAGCGGCGCTACATCAGAAAAAAGACCAGCGACGTCGTCGGCACCAGCCATTATTGCTCTATCCGTTGTAATCCCTACGTCCGGGATGGAAACTTATTCAAACCTTGTACGAATTTTAGGGAATCAGTCCTGCAACGCGGCTGACGTCCGCTGACGTCCGCTCACCTCCGGTTACGTCTCATTGCACATGTGGCGTGTCGTTGGGGCCCGGCGGCGGATCGCCGATAGGCTGTGGCGGCGGTTGCGGCGGCTCGCGCGTCGGATCCGGATTCGTGTCGGGCGGAATCGGAGTCGGCGGCGGCTGATCAGGCGGCGTGATCGGCGGATCCGGGGGCTGCGGCGTCTGCGCATCGGTTTGACTACCGGCGAAAGCGCCTTCGGTCTCGGTGTTCATCATGGCGGGCTCCTTGCGGGTCTTGTGATCGTTCAGGTCCCATCGCCGGCCGGATGGCGCCGGTGTCGGGGACGATCATTGAATAGCAAAGGCTATGCCCCTGAAAGACAGCGCTCGCCGCACGCCGATGCATCTCATTATCGACGCTGAAAATTCGCCTGCCAGCAAAGCCGCCCAGGCTTTTGCAAGCAGCGGGCGGTGTTTTCGTCTACAGATAAGCGAAGATCAGGGATTTTCGTTGTCGGCGTCGCCGACGTCGCCACCCTCTTCGACGGCGGCCTTGTTGGCATCCTCGCCGTATTCGACCAGCCGGTTATAGAGCGTCTTCAGGCTGATGCCGAGGATCTCCGCTGCACGCGTCTTGACGCCGCCGCATTGCTCGAGCGTCGCCAGGATCAGTTGCCGGTCCGCCTGCGCGAGCGACGTCCCGAACGGGATCGTCACGGCCGTGCCCGCCGACGGCTTCGACAGCGAAATCTGCAGCGGCACGGTGGCGGTCGCATCCGAATCCGACGCCGACATGATGTACGCGCGCTGCACGTAGTTCCTCAGCTCGCGCACGTTGCCCGGCCAGTTGTACGACGCGAGCATCTCGCGCACAGTGGCCGGGAAATCCTTCTTCGTGTTGTAGCGGTTGTTCAGTTCGTCGAGGAACGCCTGCGCCAGCAGTTCGACGTCTTTGCCGAGCTCGCGCAGCGGCGGCAGGTTAATCGGGAACACGTTCAGGCGGTGATACAGGTCCAGACGCAGCTTGCCTTGCAGCACGGCCTGTTCAGGATCGCGGTTGGTAGCGGCAATCAGGCGCACGTCGGTCTCGATTTCCTTGGTCGTGCCCACGCGCATGAACATGCCCGTTTCGAGCACGCGCAGCAGCTTCACCTGCAACTCGATCGGCATCTCGGTGATTTCGTCGAGGAACAGCGTGCCGCCGTTCGCGCGCTCGAAATAGCCTTTGTGCTGACGATCCGCGCCGGTGAACGAACCGCGCTCATGGCCGAACATTTCCGATTCGATCAGGTTCGGCGAGATCGCGCCGCAGTTCACCGCGATGAACGAATGCTTGCGGCGCAGGCTGAGCTCATGCAGCGTCTGCGCCGCGACTTCCTTGCCGGTGCCCGATTCGCCGATCAGCAGCACTGAAGCCGCCGTCGGTGCGACACGGCCGACCTGATCGTAGACGGTTTGCATCGCGGGCGAGTTGCCGAGCATCAAGCCGAAGCGGCCCATGCGGCGCAGTTCGCCGCGCAGCGTGCCGATTTCTGCCTTCAGATCGCCGGCGCGCGGCAGGCGCGAGAGGATCGCCTTGACGCGCTGCATGTTGATCGGCTTGACCAGATAATCGGCCGCGCCCATCTTCAGCGCGCTCACGGCGGATTCCACCGTCGCGTGCCCGGTGATGACGATGAACTCCACGCCCGAGTGCGGATCGAGGTCTTCGAACAAATCGACGCCTGTCCCATCGGGCAGCTTCAGGTCGGTGAAGACGACGTCCGGCGTCTGACGCACGAGCTGGATGCGCGCCTCGCGCAGATCGCTCGCGGTGGCCGTCGTCAGTCCATCTTCGCCGATGATCGCGGCTAGCGCCTCGCGGGTACTAGGATCGTCATCGACAATCAATACATGTGGCATGCGATTCGATTTCTTCCAAAGCGTTTCAGGGTCACACGGCGCTCAGGGCGCCATGGTCTTCTCCGCACGGCGTGACGCCATCCGGGCCGGTGCGCTGCCGTCATTCGCTCTCAACGAATCGTCGGGCGCGAAACGAAAAGCGCGTTAAATAAAATAATTTCCGTTTTTCTGCACGCTTGGCCTAAAACCGCCGTAAGTTTTTCCATTTAGACAACTTATGACAGAGTTTCACTGATTATAAAAGTTTATCAAGATAAAAAACGCACGCCGGCCGGGCGTGCGTCAGTATCGCTCACACAATTTGTCCGCGATTCAATGCTGTCGAATGCGAACGGTCATCGCGTGCAAACGAAGCGCGTAAAGCGCGTATTGCGCGCAAAACGCGAAGTCGTTTCAGCCGCGCGGAAAGTGCCACTCGTCGGCCGTGCCGCCGATCACGCCGCTTCCGCTCACTTGCGAACGCGCGCCGCGCGCCGGCGTCAGCACCTTTCCGCCTTCGTCTTCCCAGCGGTTCAGATCGCGCGCGGTGCGTCGCCTTGCCGCATCCTGCGATTGCACCCACTTCCAGGCAAGCACACTGCCGACAGCGAACAAGGCGCCGAAAAGTCCGATCGAGGGACGTGCCATTTTCTTTTCTCCCATCGTCATGAAAATTCGTTGCCGCCTGTCATCGATACGGCGTTCACAGGCGAGCGGATGCGCGCGACATTCGGCGCGCGCCGAAAACGACATTAGCGAGACACGATCAAGCCGACCAAAAACCCGACGCCCGCAGCGATGCCGAGCGATTGCCAGGGATTTTCCTTGACGTATCTTTCGGTGCAGTCGACGCCCTGCGTATAGCGGCTCTTCGCGCTCGTCTGCGCATCGTCGAGCGCGACGCGCGCCGAATCGACGTGCTCGCGCAAGCGCGAGCGCAACGCATCGACGCCTTCGCCGGGAAGCGTCGCCGACAGGCGTACGAGTTCTTCCGCGTCGTTCAGCAGCACCTTGATGTCTTCGATGATCTTTTGCTTGCCCAACGCAAGCTGGACGGTCGTCTGACTCATGAAAGGAAGTCCTTGCCTCAGTGAGGTTCGAGTTGGAGTGCCGAGTTGCGGATACGGGCGCTGAAGATCGCTTGCCGTTCGCGGCAACGATCGGCCGTCTTCAGCGCGCTTCGGCGACGCGCGTCGCGCCGGCGTTCAGGCGCGCACGCAGACCGTGCACGACGCCGCCCGCCATCAGCGCTGCGCCCATCGCGCCGAACACGAGACTCGTGACGTTCGCCGTGCGCGACAGCGTCGGGGTGCCCGCCGCGTAGCCGAGCACGGCGCACATTAGCGCGGTGACCAGCGCGACCGCCGCCCAGTGATAGATGTCGATCGGTTCGGCCGCCGCGAGTTCCTGCTTGTCCGTCCGCCTGCCCTGCCGATCGCTCGCGGACTCCGGCGCACGCCCGATCCGGCCGAGCCTGCGCAGCATCGCGCGGTCCTGCATGGCGGCGGTCCTGCATGGCGGTGTCGAAATCGAGAGAGAGTCTTTCATGGTGCGTGTTGCCTCTTGTGCCTCTTTTATGTTCGGTTGCCACGCGCCTTTGCGCTGACTGCAGCAGGGTCGCGGGTCGCGAGCATCGTCGTTCGGGTGGTCAGTAACGGTCATACAGCTTTTGTGCCAGTGCTAGGTGTCAGCGCTAAGGAAGCGCGTTCAACGAATGTCCGCCCTTGCGCGCAGGGGTTTCCGTGCGGACGTTCGCGCGCAACGGCGCGATTTGCCCGGGTAAGTCTTACGTCATCGGCTTGTAAAAACTCGAAGCGCCCGGCGAACCTTTCCGGAATGCGAATCGATCCGCACGGGCGATCAGACAAATTGCAGACTCGATGGCGCCCTGCATTGCCGCAACATCGTTGCGAATGGTTAAATAGCGATAATAGCGATTATTGAGATGGGATCGTCCGGCAATGAAGCGTATTGCGAGGACATTGCGAGAGCACTGCGCGCCACGCGGACGATCCGGGACCGACGCNGCCGCAGATGCGAACGGTCGAAGGCCGCGCGCGCATCTGCGCGGCACAGCCGTATCNCCGAAGCCCGCTCGACCACAATCGCAGAACTCAGGACATGTCAGCACACATGGCGTCAACCGATCTGGACCCGCCGCTCGTCGCAGGCGAAACACCGGCGCAGAAGAAGCACAACGCGGGGGAAGTGCCGGGATTGAAGTCTTACGGACTGCTTTACGGCTCGTCGCCCGTGATGCAGGAATTGTACGCGCAAATCGATCGCGTCGCGTCTATAGACGCGACGGCGCTCATCATCGGCGAATCGGGTACGGGCAAGGAACTGGTCGCGCGGACCATCCACGACTACAGCGCCCACAAGGATGCGCCTTTCATCGCCGTGAACTGCGGCGCGATTCCGGACAACCTCATCGAAGCCGAACTGTTCGGCCACGAGAAAGGCAGCTTCACGGGCGCGGTGCAGGGCCGGGTCGGCTATTTCGAGCATGCGAACGGCGGCACGCTGTTTCTCGACGAAGTGACGGAAATGTCGCCGGTGCGTCAAGTGAAGCTGCTGCGCGCGCTGGAAACGGGCACGTTCTTTCGCGTCGGCGGCAACGATCTGATCAGCTCGAACGTGCGCGTGATCGCCGCGACCAACCGAGATCCGGTCGCGGCCGTCAAGGAAAACGGTCTGCGCGAAGACCTGATGTACCGGCTTGCCGTGTTTCCGCTGCGCGCGCCGCCGCTGCGCGAACGCGATTCCGATCGCGAATTGCTCGCGCAGCATTTCCTCTCCGAGATGAACGCGCAGGAAGGCACGAACAAGGTCTTCAGCAAGCGCGCGCTCGACGTGCTGCGCACCTATTCGTGGCCCGGCAACGTGCGCGAACTCAAGAACACCGTGTATCGCGCTTTCATTCTGGCGGAGAAAACCGTGGAGATCGCGCATCCGCATCTCGCTTCGCGCGTGAAAAAGCCCGTGACGCAAGGCGATGCGATGAACGTCTGGGTCGGCACGCCGCTCGCCGATGCGCAAAAGCAAATCATCCTCGGCACGCTCAAGCATTGCGGCGGCGACAAGCGCCGCGCTGCGAAGGCGCTCGGCGTGAGCCTCAAGACCTTGTACAACCGCCTCGGCGCCTACGAGAACGAAGAATCGGACGCGGGCGATGCCCCGTCGGGTTCCGAAGGCTGACGCCCGCACACATTCTCTTCCTCCTCCTCGAACGGCGGGCGCTCGCGACACGCTCGCCGCCTTCGTCCGACGCAGATGAACCGGCATGTACGCCGCCCGTTCCCGGCGCTTGCAAATTCTTTCAATTTTCTCAGCACAGCTTTTAGAAGCTTGGTTCAAAATGCGCCAAGCCTGCGTGCCGCCGCGCTCGGCGCGATCGCGCTCGCTTGTCTCAGCCTGTCGGGATGCAACTCGCTCTACAGCGAAGGTGCGATGGCCGGCGCCGGTATCGGCGGCGCGGCCATCGCCAACAGCGTGACCAGCAATGCGGCCGTGGCGACCGGCATCGGCCTCGGCGCGGTCGCGCCGTGGAAGATCGTCCATTCCGCACCCATCGAGGACGATGAAAAGGGCCGCGTCACCGTGAGCCGCACGATCAGCAGCGGTGCGCTCGACTGCAAGGAAATCGTCTCTCCGTCGATCGCGATGCCACCAAGGACCGCGCGGCGGACAGCGCCTTTTATGTCGCCTCCGTGTGCCGCGACGGCAACAAGTGGAAGTGGGCATCGGCCGAGCCGGCGACGCCGCGCTGGGGCGCGCTGCAATGACCTCGCCGATGTCCCTCACCCTACCCGCCGCGCTGCTGTCGGCAAGCGGATGCGCATCGACCGGCGCGGTCGCGGGCGTGGCCACCAGCGCGGTGACGACGAACCCGGCGATCGGCTTCGGCGTCGGCATCGCTGTGCAGGCGGCGACCGACGAAGTGGTCGCGCGCACGATGAAGTCGCTGCATCAGGATCAGCAAGTGATGATCGCGGTGACGGCGGGCCTGTCGCAGGTCGGCGAGACGCGTCCGTGGAAGGTCAAGCACACGCTGCCGATCGAGAACGGCCACGGCGAAGTGCGTGTGCTGCGCGAATTCGGCAGCGCGCTCGCGACCTGCAAGGAATTCGCGTTCTCCATGGTAGACGGCGACGATACCCGCTCGCCCGCGCAATGGTATGTCGCGACCGCGTGCCAGTAGCCAAACGGCTGGAAGTGGACGTCGGCGGAGCAGGCGGTGGAGCGCTGGGGGAACTTGCAGTAGGCGCGATGCGGTTCGCCACGAATCACGAAAAAGCGCGGCTCCCCCAGGACACCACGCTTGCTTCAACTAAACCGCCGCCCTCAAGCCTCCACGTCCTCCAAACTCAGCATCTCCGTCTGGTCGTTATACGAGAAGATTTCCCCGTACCGGCCCCAGTCGATGACCGCGTCGAGCGTCTCCTGCGCGGCCTTGTCGGACAGGAAGTCTTCCAGTTCCTGCTCGAACCGGAGGCGCGGCGCGCGATGCCCCGGCCGCTCGTTGAGCACCTTCTTGATCCGCGCCGCAAGCGGAACGTGCCGCAGCAAATGCTCGGCGAACATCATCTTGCGTTCCTGCGTGCCGAATTCCGCGAACACGCGCGCCTGCGGCGCCAGAAAAATATCGCCCTCGCGCACGTCAGCGAAGCCCAGATGCTGCAGCACTTCCGCGATCGGGAACAGTTCATCGACTTCCAGATGCAGCGTCCGTGCGATTTCCGGCATGTCCGCGCGGCCGTGATACGGCGCGGCCGCGAGCGTTTCGATCAAACCGGCCATCAAGTTGGTCGACACCGACGGCAGCCAGCTTCCCAGCTCCAGGCCCTTCTTCTTCGACTCGTCCAGTTGGCGCGCGGTCATCTTC
Organism: Caballeronia sp. BR6202001590007; assembly: GCA_029439495.1. Classification (GTDB taxonomy): domain Bacteria; phylum Pseudomonadota; class Gammaproteobacteria; order Burkholderiales; family Burkholderiaceae; genus Caballeronia. The sequence continues at coordinate 21,582 of JAQFVI010000398.1, read as the reverse complement.
GCGTAGATGTCGTCGACGAGCTTGCGGAACGCCGGATCGAGACGATTGCGCGGATGCTTGAACGGCACCTTGATTTCGGCCATCACGCGGCCCGGATTCGACGACAGCACCAGAATGCGGTCGCACATGAACACCGCTTCCTCGATGTTGTGCGTGACGATTAGCACCGACTTGATCGGCAGGCGGCCCTGCGTCCACANCAGCAGCAAGGTCGGATCGACGACCAGCGCGCGCGCGAAACCCACCCGCTGGCGCATGCCGCCCGACAACTCGCGCGGATACGCGTTCTCGAAGCCGTCCAGACCGATCAGGTCGATCGCCGCCAGTGCGCGTTCGCGACGCTCGCGCGCGCCGACGCCCTGCGCTTCGAGTCCCGCCTCCACGTTTTGCAGCACGGTCAGCCACGGAAACAGCGCGAACGTCTGAAACACCATCGCGACGCCCTTGGCCGGGCCGCACAACGGCTCCTTCAGATAGGTGACGTCGCCGGCCGTCGGCTCGATCAGCCCGGCAATGATGCGCAACAGCGTCGACTTGCCCGAACCGGAACGGCCCAGCAGTCCGACGATCTCGCCCTCGCGCAACGCGAGATTGGCATCGTCGAGGACGAGCAGTTCGCCCTGCGTCTTGTTGAAGCCGCGACTGACGTTCGCGACGCGCAGGATTTCTTCGCCCAGGCGCGGCGGATTGCCGGGTGGCGCGTTGGAAGGCGTGCGCTGAAGCGTCTGCGCCGCGAACGATTGCGTATTTTTCAGGTTCTGCATCGGAACTCGTCCTCAATCCAGTCGGAGTCTTGATTCAGCGTAGGCATACAGCGGACGCCACAACAGGCGGTTGAACAGCGTGACGAAGAGCGACATCACCACGATGCCGAGGATGATCTTCGGATAATCGCCATCGGCGGTCGTCTGCGCGATATAGGCGCCCAGGCCATGCGCGACAACGCTCGTCTTGCCCCACGACACGGCTTCCGCGACGATGCTCGCATTCCACGCGCCGCCCGATGCCGTGATCGCGCCGGTGATATAGTACGGAAAGATGCCCGGCAGCATGCACTGCTTCCACCATTGCCAGCCGCGAATCTGGAAGTTCGACGCGGCCTCGCGGTAATCGTTCGGATAGGCCGACGCGCCCGCGATCACGTTGAAGAGGATGTACCACTGCGTGCCGAGCACGATCAGCGGCGACAGCCAGATATCCGGATTCAGACCGAAGCGCACGATCACGACCACGAACACCGGGAACAGCAGGTTCGCCGGGAACGCCGCGAGGAACTGCGCGAGCGGCTGGATCTTTTCCGCGAGCGCGGGCCACAAGCCGATCAGGACGCCGATCGGCACCCACACGACCGAAGCGAGCGCAATCAACACAACGACGCGAATCAGCGTAAAGACGCCGAGCAGGAAGACGTGACCGACATCGCCCCAGGTGACACCCGTCGTGACGAAGCTCACGACCTTCCACACGACGAAAGCGGTCAGTAGCAACACCGCCGCGCCCCACGCGATATCGCCGGTACGCGTCGACGGCACCGGCGTGCGCAGGTGGCCCTTCTTCGCGATCGGCAGCTTCACGACCTGCCACGAAGGAAACCGAATCGGCACGCGCGCCGCCTTCGCCAGCAGCCAACCGGCCGGCACGAGCAGCCGGTGGATCAGCCGCGTGCGGCGGATCAGATCGAGCAGCCACGATTCGGGCTCGTTGCCCGAACTGGTGTTTTCCATGCGGAACTTGTCGGCCCACGCGACGAGCGGACGGAACATCAACTGGTCGTAGGCGAGGATGACGACCGTCATCGCGAGAATCACCCAGCCGATCGCGCCGAGATTGCGCTCGCCGATGGCCGTGGCCAGATACGCGCCGACGCCCGGCAGCACGATCGTGCGGTTGCCGACCGTGATCGCCTCCGACGCGACCACGAAGAACCAGCCGCCCGACATCGACATCATCATGTTCCAGATGAGGCCGGGCATCGAGAACGGCACTTCGAGCTTCCAGAAGCGCTGCCAGTTGGTCAGATGGAAACCGCGCGAGACCTCGTCCAGATCGCGCGGCACCGTGCGCAGCGACTGGTAGAAGCTGAACGTCATGTTCCACGCCTGGCTCGTGAAGATGGCGAAGATCGCCGCGCATTCCGCACCGATCACGCGTCCCGGAAAGAGCGCGAGAAAGAACGTCACCGTAAACGAGATGTAGCCGAGCACCGGCACCGACTGGAGGATGTCGAGAATCGGCACCAGCACGATCGACGCGCGCCGGCTCTTTGCCGCGAGCGTGCCGTAGATCAGCGTGAAGGCGAGCGAGGCGATCATCGCCGCGAGCATGCGCAAGGTCGTGCGCAATGCGTATTCGGGAAGGTTCGCGGAATCGAGCGAGATCGCCTGCGATTGCAGCACGGAGATCGGCGCGAGCGTCTCGTGAAAGCCGACGGCCACGAGCGCGATGATGCAGATGATCATCGGGAACGCGACGAAGTCCCATTGATTGGGCAGGAGCCGACAGGCCGACGCATTCGCCGTGCGATTCAGATTGAAGCCAAATTCCATTCGACGCCCTCCCCGTAAGGCTGTATTGCGACCGCGCCAGGCACGGGTTCGATGCATGGGACGGCAGTTGCGCCGTCGTCCGGGCAAGACGCCCCCCCGCCACCTGACGCTCAACGCGCCAGCCGGCGGAACGGACGACACGCGTCGCCGACAAGATGCTGCGGGCGCGGTTCAGTGCGCGCTGAATCGAGCGACACTACACCAAGCCGCATGACAGGCACAACCACGGCGCGTAAGCACCCCGAACCGCCTCGCCGCAATCATGCGATGTTTCTATTGCTCTTCGGCACGGCAAGGGCAAAATGAAGGCCGTCCGCAAAGAAACGGTCGGGCAAACGTCGCGATCCTCGATGCTTACATTTGTGTTTCGACCGGATTTCGCCGCGCTTTTCGCACGCGGCGACGCACGGCGGCATGAAGCACGAGAAGAACAAACGCGGCAGAAAACGGCAAAAAACGGCCAAGGGCGCACCGGACATCCCGCTTCGTCGTGCAAACACACGACTGCAGACGAACGAGCGAGATGGCGCTTGATAGGCGGCCAAAAACATCGTCCAATCTGGACAACACAAACACAAAATCGAGCGCCGTTGCGATGCGAGACGCCACCTGCAAGCCGATTGACCGCCTGAACCGTGCTTGCCGCACGCGCGCGAGACGCGCGGACCACCCACGAGACCGAAGGGCACTGCAAGGCGCGCGCCCGCTCGGCGTCGCCCGTGCGGGCCGTTTGGGCGGATATGCCTCGGGCGGCGATTATCCCGGTTTCGACTGACGATGGCGAGTCTTTCGCGACGCGCCGCGCTTACGTGTCGCGCGCCATTCCGGCCACGCTCGCGCAGATGGACCTCACGCAGCGGGCGCTCGCCGAGTCGCGGAATTATGCCTCGAACCTGGCCGGCACGGAAAGCGAACGGCGCGTGCGCTGGCGCTCGCATCCGGGGCTCGCGAAGGTCAATCGCTTCCTGCACGATGCGCAGGGCTTCTCCGGACTCGACTCGATCTGGCTCGTCAACGAGCAAGGTTACTGCATCGCGTCGAGCAATGCGGACGACGCCAACAGCTTCATCGGCTTCGACATGAGCGCGCGCCTACGTGCTGCGCGCGCTGCTCGGCGGCTTCGGCGAGATGTACGGCGTCGGCCGGCTGTCGGGCAAACCGGGCATCTTCATCTCGGCGCCCGCGTATCAGGACGGCATCCTCGTCGGGGCGGTGGTCGCCAAGATCGGCATCGACCGGCTACGCCACTGGGTCGCGCGCGCCGGCACCTTCGTCACCGACGAAAACGGCGGCGTCGTGATGGCCCACAACAGCCAGCTCGAAGCACGACGGCCAGCTCGAATATCAGGCGCTGCCCGATGCGCCCGTCACGCGCATGACGCCGCGCGAGCGGCTCGAGCACTATCACCGCGAATCGTTTCCGCTGCTGCGCGTGGCGCATGTCGGCGAGCAGATGCGCGAGGCCGCGCACTGGCTCGCGCCGACGCTCGCGCAAAGCTTCTATGCGACCGGGCCGACCAGCGTGCCGTCGCTCACGACGAGCGCACCGGCCTCAACTCGGGACTGTCGGCTCATATCGTGCATCCGCTGACGAGCTGGCCGGAGATCAGCCGCAATCACAGCCGCGACCGCTTCCCCGTGTTTCTCACGATGCTCGGCATCGTCACGCTGGCGCTCGTGATCGCGACGTCGTATTCGCGCGAACGGCGGCTGCACCGCGCAACGCACAATCTTGCCGAGCAGTTGCTCGGCCACCGAAGCCCGCCACGATGCGCTCACGGGCGCTGTTGCGCCGCTACTTTCTCGACACGCTGCGCCACGAAGTCGAACTGGCGCGCTCGGTGGGCACACCGCTGTCGGTCGCGATCGCCGACCTCGACCACTTCAAGCAGATCAACGACCGCTTCGGCCACGCCGCGGGCGATCGCGCGCTCGAGCATTTCGTCGAGGTGACCCGTGCGCAATTGCGCCCAAGCGATGCGATCGGCCAGCTCGGCGGCGAAGAGTTCGGCATCTTGCTGCCGCAAACCGCACTCGCGGACACGCAGGCCGTGCTCGATCGCGTGTGCAAGCGCTTTCATCACGAGCATTGCGCGCATCTGCCGGAGGACGCCGTGCTGTCCGTGAGCATCGGCATCACCGAACTGGCACCCGAGGACGCGCTCGAATGGATGCTGTCGCGCGCCGATCTCGCGCTCTACGAAGCCAAGTCGCGCGGACGCGATCGCACCGAAGTGCGTCCCGCCGATGCGACGCCGCCGGCGGGCCATCCGGAGAACTCGCTCGCGGGCAAGTGAGGCGCCGCTCATCGCCACCGATTACCGGTAATCGCCGGTCATCGATCGGTCATTCGCGTGTCGCGACGCGCATCCGTCCGGCAGGTATCATCCACATTCGACATCGAATGCGCTGCCGTCATCGGAGGATTGCATGAAGGGAAATCTGGTCATCGTGTGCCGCGATCAGGATGCTGAAATGTTCGACCAACTGCTCGCCGAGTACGGCTCGTTTCAGGCGCGGCTTTCGTCGACGACGTGGTTTCTGAAGATCGATCTCGCACCCGGGACGATCCAGGACGAAATCCTCACGCGCCTCGGCAAGTACTCGACGCACTACATCTTCGAGGCATCGACGGTGACGTACAACACGGTGGACAGCGAAACGGCGTCGGCGCTCGAAACGCTGTTCGACTGACGCGCATAACGTGCGTAACGCGTGTCACGCGCGGACAGCGCCCGGTTAGGGTGCCGCTTCAGACCGCGCGTTCCTCGTGCTGCGGACCCGAGCGCCGCTCCGTCGCGCTCAGCGTGGCCAGATCGAACGGAAAGGTCATCGCGACCTGCAGGCCGCCGTCCACGCGATTGCCGATTTCGCACTCTCCGCCCGCGCGCCGCGCCAGCCGCTCGACGATCGCAAGACCGAGCCCGCTGTGACCGATGCCGCCGCGCGCCGGATCGAGCCGCACGAACGGGCGGCTCGCCTTGATGAGATCGTCGGGCGCGATGCTCTTGCCGTGATCCGATACCGCCAATACCCAGCCCTTCGCCGCGCGCCGCGTCTCGACGACCACCGGCGGCGCGCCGTACGCATGCGCGTTGTCGAGCAGGTTCGACAGCAGCCGCTCGAGCGTCGCAGCAGGCTGCGCGAAGCTCGGACCGGCTTCGAGCTTCAGGCGGATCGGCTCGGCGCCCGGCGACACCGCCTTGTACGCGCGCGGGATGCGCTCGCACTGTTCGTCCACGGGAACCGGCTCGCTGCCGTCCGGGCGATCGTGCGCGAACACCAGGAACTGATCGACGATGTGCGCCATGGAATCGACGTCGCGCATGACGCCGTCGCGCATCTTTTCGTCGTCCATCATTTCGGCGCGCAAGCGCAGTCGCGCGAGCGGCGTCTTAAGGTCGTGCGCGACGCCCGCGAGCATCACCGCGCGGTCGTTCTCGGTCTGCGAAACTTCGCGGACCATCGTGTTGAAGCCGTGCGTCAGTTGCCGAAGCTCGCGCGGGCCGCGTTCGGGCACGGGCGGCGTCGGCTGGCCGCGTCCGAAACGCTGCATCGCCTGCGCGAGCGAGCGCAGCGGATGCTGCAGCTGCCACGCGCCGAACAGCGCGGCGAGCACGGCCGTCAAGAAGATCAGCGCGAGCCACATCAGCATGCGATCGCGCGATCGCGGCGACCGTAGCGGCTGCACCGGCACGACGATCCAGCCCGCGTCCGTCGCGCCGTGAACCCACACGCTCGGCGGCGCGGACGGGTCGGTTTCGAGGATGCGCCGCAAACGCCACACCTGCACGTCGATGCCGCGATCGGTGCCGTCGTATTCGGGACCGTGCAGCAGTTCGAGCAGACGCTCGCGGGTAAGCGTGCGCATCGGGTTGTTGACGAAGATCTTGAGCAGGGCGAATTCGCTGCCCGAGAGCGTCAGCGGCTTGTCGTCCTGCTGCAGCGTGCGCGACTGGAAATCCAGCCGGAACTTGCCGAACGAATACGGTTCGCGCTGCTCGGGCACGGCCGATGGAATGGTGCGGCGGCGGCGCAGCACGGCCTGTACGAGCGCC
>JAQFVI010000398.1:0-14948 GCA_029439495.1 Caballeronia sp. BR6202001590007 | reverse complement strand
CGGGGATGTCGTCGCCCGAGGCGCGCAGCGACTTGAGCGCAGTGAGCCCGTCGACGCCGGGCATCATCAGGTCGGGCCGATAAGATCGGGACGCTCGCGTTCGATGCGGCGTTCGAGACCGCCGGCGTCGTGCAGCACCGACACTTCGATGCCCTGCCGGACCAGATAGTCGCGCAGCAGATCGCGCAGTTCGGCGTCGTCGTCGACGACAAGTATTTGCATAGTCATGGGAATGAAGTGTAGCGCGTGGATCCGGCTTCGCTCGATGACAGCCGTGTCATAATAAAGGTTACGGGGTGCTACGACGAAAGCGAGGCGTAAACTTGCATAATAAGCCTAAACCAAGTCGTAACACGCGGCAGGCAGCGAGGCCCTAGGCTGTGTCTCACCGACAAGGGCGAAACATCGACGGAACGCAGCGCTTGCGCGACCGGCTTTTTCGCCGCTTCGGCTTCGACATTCAAAAAAGGGAATACACGATGGCCAAGCAATACCGCATCCTTACCGCCGCCGCTGCCGCAATCGCGCTGACCTTCGGCGCCGCACACGCCGCCACCAGCGACGCGCCGCCCCCGCCGCCTCCGGGCGGACTGATGGCAATGGGTGGTCCCGATGGTCCTGGCGGTCCCGGCGGTCGGTCCCGGCGGATATCGCATGGAATACGCATGAAGAAGCAGCTCGACGAGCTGCACGGGCAACTGAAGCTCAACGCCGATCAGGAAAAGCTGTGGCAATCCGCGCTCAACGTGATGAAGCAGAACCATCAGGCGATGCGCGAGAACCACAAGCAGATGCACGACCAGTTCAAGTCGATGGAGAACCAGCCGATCCTCGACCTGAACGCGATACACGCCGCGCATCAGAAGATCGAGCAGCAGGACGCGCAACTGCGCGATCAGACTGCCGCCGCGTGGCTCAACTTCTACAACGCGCTGAACGATCAGCAGAAGACGACCGTCAGCACGGCGCTCAAGAAGCACTTCGCGCGGATGCACGAGCATCAGCAGAAGATGCATGAGCGCTGGGAAAAGCATCGCGGCGAACATGGCGCGCCGGGCGCGGCGCCGGCTTCGGGCGCGTCGGCTACGGGCAAGCCCTAAGTTCTCGGCCCAGGCTTGGGCTTGGGCATGACGAAAAAGGGCCGCGGATCGCTCCACGGCCCTTCTTGTTACCTGCTGCGATATCAGGCGAGGTCGAACAGCAGCACTTCCGCGCCTTCGCCCTTTTCCAGCGTCACCTTCGACACGTCTTCGAGCTTGGCGGCATCGCCGGCAGCGAGCGCCTCGCCGTTGACCGACACGCTGCCACGCGCGACTTGCACATAGACGCGCCGGCCAGCACATCGAAGTCCGCGCGTTCGGCGCCGTCGAAGAGACCGGCGAAGATGCGGGCATCCGCGCCGATCTTCACCGAGCCGTCGTCGCCCGCCGGCGATGCGATCACGCGCAGGCGACCGCGCTTTTCATCGTCGGTGAAGCGCTTTTCCTCGTAGCCCGGCGCATCCGGAATGATCCAGATCTGCAAGAAGTGGGCGGTTTCCGTCGGCGAGCCGTTGAACTCGCTGTGACACACGCCGGTGCCGGCGCTCATGCGCTGAACGTCGCCGGGACGGATGGTCGAGCCGTTGCCCATGCTGTCGCGATGCGCGAGCGCGCCTTCGAGCACATAGCTCACAATTTCCATGTCGCGATGCCCGTGCGTGCCGAAAGCCCTGTCCGCCCGCGACGCGGTCTCCGTTGATCACGCGCAGCGCGCCGAAGTGAACGCGCTGCGGATCATGGTAATCGGCGAACGAAAAGGTGTGATAGGAATCGAGCCAGCCGTCGTTGGCGTGACCGCGTTCGTTGCTACGACAAATCTCGAACATGTTTGACTCCCGCCTGTGGCGTTGGCCTGTGGCGTTGATTTGCGATGGGGAGAATGTAAGAGCGCACCCCCGATCGAACAACGAGGCCGCCGGCACTACACTGTCCTGCCAATCGAGGTAATCGCAGAGTTTTCGCTCTAGGCGCGCGCATTTCGGGTTCGGGTAAAATGCCACGCTTTTCGGGACGGCGGCGGCTTGCGGCCCTCGCCAGACGAGCGTCGGAAGCCCGGGCGCGGCGCGCGCGGGCACATCGGACACCGGGAAACATGCGCGGCGGCAGAGTTTGCCGCAACGGCGGCACTCAATTTTGGCCACCTAGAATACGGTCCGCCCGTACGCTTCGCGGTCCGCGCATGCGCTTTGCGCTCGAGGTTCACCGGCCCTCCGGCTCATTACCAGGGATTCACCATGTTGCAAGGCTGCGGCTCGCTGATCCTCGCGGGCACCTGGCAGACCGTCAAGCTGGCGGTGCTGTCGCTCGGCTTCGCCTTCGTGATCGGTCTGATCGGCGCGGCCGCCAAGCTGTCGAAGAACCGGCTCGCGTCGGGCATCGGCACCGTCTACACGACGCTGATCCGCGGCGTGTCCGATCTCGTGCTGATGCTTCTGCTCTTCTACAGCATCCAGATCTGGCTGAATCTGCTGACGGATGCGCTCGACTGAAACCAGACCGACATCGATCCGTTCCTTGCGGGCATTCTGGTGCTGGGCTTCATCTACGGCGCGTATTTCACCGAGACCTTCCGCGGCGCGTTCCTGTCGGTGCCGCGCGGCCAGCTCGAAGCGGGCGCCACCTACGGCATGACACCGTGGCAGACCTTCTCGCGCATCATGTTTCCGCAGATGATGCGCTTCGCGCTGCCGGGCATCGGCAACAACTGGCAGGTGATGGTCAAGGCGACCGCGCTGGTGTCGATCATCGGGCTCGCGGATGTCGTCAAGACCTCGCAGGACGCGGGCAAGGGCACGCTGCGTTTTTTCTTCTTCACCCTGCTCGCAGGCGCGATCTACCTCGCCATCACCACGGTTTCGAATCTCGTGCTGATCCGGCTGGAGCGGCGCTATTCCATCGGCGTGCGCAAGGCGGACCTCTGAGAACGGCACGACGATCATGATCGAAATCATCCAGGAATACTGGAAGAACTATCTCTTCACCGACGGCTACCGCGTCACCGGTCTCGCCATCACGATGTGGCTGCTGGTCATCTCCATCGATCTCGGCTTTTGTCTGTCGGTTGCCGCTCGCGGTCGCGCGCGTGTCGAAGAACAAGCTGCTGTCGCGCAGCGTGTGGCTCTACACCTATGTGTTCCGCGGCACGCCGCTCTACGTGCAACTGCTGCTTTGCTACACGGGCCTGTACAGTTTGCAGGTCGTGCGCGATCATATGCTGCTCGCCGAATTCTTCCGTAGCGGCATGAACTGCACACTGCTCGCGTTCACGCTGAACACCTGAGCGTACACCACCGAAATCTTCGCGGGCGCGATCAAGGCGACGCCCTACGGCGAGATCGAAGCCGCGCGCGCCTACGGCATGTCGACCTTCACGCTGTATCGCCGCGTGATCCTGCCGTCGGCGCTGCGCCGCGCGCTGCCGTACTACAGCAACGAAGTCATCCTGATGCTGCACGCCACGACCGTCGCGTTCACGGCGACCGTGCTGGACATCCTCAAGATCGCGCGCGACGTGAACTCGGCGACCTATCAGTCGTTCGAGGCGTTCGGCATCGCCGCCCTGCTCTATCTCTGCATCTCGTTCGCGCTCGTGTGGCTCTTCCGCCACGCGGAGCATCGCTGGCTCGCGTACCTGCGACCGCAAGGCAAATAAGTCCATGAACTCTCCGAAGCACAAGCTTTTCGTCGACGACATCCACAAGCAGTACGGCAGCAACGAAGTCCTGAAAGGCGTGTCCCTGAAGGCGAACGCGGACGATGTGATCAGCATCATCGGTTCGTCGGGCTCCGGAAAGAGCACGATGCTGCGCTGTATCAACTTTCTCGAACAGCCGAATCAGGGGCGCATCTTCGTCGACGGCAAAGAGATGCGCACGCTGAAGGACAAGAACGGCGCGCTGAAGGTCAACGACCCGAAGCAGTTGCGCCAGATGCGCTCGAAGCTGTCGATGGTGTTCCAGCACTTCAATCTGTGGTCGCACATGAACGTGCTGAAAAACGTCATCGAAGCGCCCGTGAACGTGCTCGGCCTCTCGAAGAAGGAAGCCGAGGACCGCGCGCGCACGTATCTGGAGAAGGTCGGGCTCACGCCGCACGTGGAAACGCACGTGGAAAAGCAGTATCCGTCGCATCTGTCGGGCGGGCAGCAGCAGCGCGTGGCGATCGCGCGCACCCTCGCGATGCACCCCGACGTGATGTTGTTCGACGAGCCGACTTCCGCGCTCGATCCCGAACTCGTCGGCGAAATGCTGAAAGTGATGCAGACGCTCGCCGAGGAAGGCCGCACGATGATCGTCGTCACGCACGAGATGGCGTTCGCGCGCAATGTGTCGAACCATGTGGTGTTCCTGCATCAGGGGCGCATCAAGGAAGAAGGCCGCCCGGATGCGGTGTTCGGCAACACGAAGAGCGATCGCCTGAAGCAGTTCCTGTCCGGCAGCCTCAAGTAATTCCACTACGTTTGGTATGAAAAAAGCGCCTTCGAGGCGCTTTTTTGCGGGCATCGCATGCGCGTACGGCCCGTCGCCCACCGGTTTCGGACCTAGCGCCACCGCGCAATGCCGTCAATAGGCGTGAAACCCGACCCCGAAACATGCATACGCGCAAAACCTTTATTCATAAGGGTTTGCGCGTATGCATCCCAGGCTGTGGGTAGCGGGCATACCATACCCAGTTTTGCATTTTTGACACAACGATTGCCGTGGCGGTAATTTTCTTTGGCGTCTAAAATACTTTTTGTTAAATTGGTAACCAAAGTACCAAAACGAAGTTTACCAAAAATAATTTTACCTCAAATCAACTAAAACAGAGACGGACACCGATCGACGGGTCAGCGTCGGATCCGCGCACCGCAGCCCAGATCGAATCAAGCACTACCGACCACGTGTCCTGCCTCTGAAAACCATTTTCGGTTAGGTGCGCTCGCATCGAACCACACGGCAGCAACTTGGTTCATTTTTTTACAGGGTTGGAGGAGATGATGAAGAAAGCTTTGCTTGCGTCGGCAGCACTGCTGGCGTTCAGCGCGGGAGCGTACGCTCAGAGCAGCGTCACGCTGTATGGCCGCCTGGACGCGGGTCTCAAATACATGAACGGCGTGCCGACCGGCCCGGCTGGCGCCCCTGCCACCGGCACCTCGCACCGCTTCAGGGCGGAAAGCGGCGACTGGGGCACGAGTTTGTGGGGGATGAAGGGCGCTGAAGACCTGGGCGGCGGCTATCGCGCCGTGTTCCAGTTGGAAGGCAGCTTCAACACCATGACCGGTGCGGGCCCGGGCGGCGGTCTCTTCAATCGCTGGGCGACGGTCGGTATCGCGAGCAACAACTACGGCACGCTGCTCCTCGGCCGTGAACTCTACATCGCCAATCAAGTGTGGGACTTCGACCCGTTCGGCCAGTCGAACTGGTCGTCGGCATCGCTGGTGCACGGTCGTAACTGGCCTCAGTCGAGCAACAACATTTCCTACCAGTCGCCGAAAATCGCGGGCTTCGACTTCTACGGCCAGTACACGCTGTCGAACGCGACCAACTGGAACGGTAACGGCACGACGGCGCAAGGTCGCGAAGGCGGCGGCGCCATCACCTACACGTCGCCGCTCTTCCAGATCCGCGGCATGTACGACGAAATCCGCAACCCGGCCAACGGCACGCTCGGCGGCGTCTACAATCCGGTCGACGGCGGCGTCCCAGTGAACAACGGCAACGGCGTGTACGCGTATTCGCGCGAATACACGGCGATGTTCAACCTGTTCCTCGGCCAGTTCAAGGTTCAGGGCACGTATCAGGCGATCCGCAGCTCGGGCATGATCGGTCAGTTGCCGGGCCAACCGACCACGCTCGACCACGAATGGGGCGGCGTGACGTGGCAGACGACGCCGGCGACCGCGTTGATCGCGGCGGTCTATCACGTCAACGGCAACAACGGCGCGGGCAATGCGACGATCTACACCGTCGGCGGCTCGTACAACCTGTCCAAGCGCACGCTGCTCGACCTGCAGGTCGCGACGGTGCAGAACAGCAAGACGGCCAACTACGGCCTGAACGCCAACAACTACGGTTCGGCGGCCTCGACGGACAATCCGTTCCCTGGCCACAGCCAGACCGGCGTGTACGCGGGCATCCAGCACTCTTTCTGATCGCGAGACTGACAGAAGAATCGACATATCAGGTTTTCACGCTGCTGCGAGAGGCGTGTATCGGTGCGGTGCCCGAAAGGGTATGCACCGTTTTTTATTGCGCGATGCGCGGCGCCGATCCACAAACTTATCCAGATCGCCACGTAAAACAACGAAAACACCGGCGATAAATCGATAATTCTCCCGCAGAATCCCCGCCAAACGAAACGAGGCCGGGCACTACCCGTCCTCCCCCCGACCGAATTTGCCGGCGCGCTTTCGCATCGGCCGAATGGCTGCGCTCGCAGCAACAATGTGCAATCATATATCTTTTCGAGGTTGGTGGAGATGAAGAAGACAACTTGGCTCACGGCCGCCGCGCTGCTGTCGGCGGGCGCGCTCGAACACGTTCAGGCGCAGGCTCAGAACAGCGTGACGCTCTATGGCCGCATCGATGCAGGGCTCAAATACATGAACGGCGTGCCCGACGACGCGCGTCCCGGCGGCGCGACGCATCGCTTTCGCGCCGAAAGCGGCGACTGGGGAACGAGCCTTGGGGCATCAAGGGCGCGGAAAACCTCGGCGGCACGTACCTGAACGGCAAAGGCGCCTACGCGTATTCGCGCGAATACGGCGATGCTCAATCTCTTTCTCGGCGCATTCAAGCTGTCGGACGGCTATCAGGCGATCCGCACGTCCGGCATGACGGCCACGCCGGCCGGCCTGCCGACGACGCTCGATCACGAATGGGGCGGCGTAACCTGGCAGGCGACGCCCACGGCCGCGCTGATCGGCGCGGTGTATCACATCAACGGCAACAACGGCGCGGGCAATGCGACGATCTACTCGATCGGCGGCTCCTACGCCCTGTCCAAACGCACGCTGTTCGCGCTGTTCGACATCCAGATCGCGACCGTGCGCAATAGCCGGTCCGCCAACTACGGCCTGAATGCGAACGACGTCGGTATCGGCACGGCCTCCGACAATCCGTTCCCCGGACATAGCCAGAGCGGCGTCTACGCCGACATCCAGCATTCGTTCTGAGGCCTCGCGCCCGGTCTAAAGAAAAAGGCCGCCGTGCAATCGCGCAACGCGGGCATCACTCCCGCCCGGCACCCGACGCGCCGTGACTCAGCCAGTCGAGCACGGCCGCGGCTTCGTCGTCGCCGGACTGGCGCGCTTCCTTCACCGTCTCGCTGATCTGCGCGCCTGGCGTCGCCGCGGCGCGGCGGATCGCGACGCCGACCGCGAGGATATCGATGATCACGAGATGCAGGATGCGTGAAATCATCGACAACTGCGACTCGCGAATCTCGATGTGATCCGTCTCCAGCGCCACCGTCGCGCGCTTGGTGAGCGGCGTGTTGCTCGACGTGATCGCGATGACGGTCGCGCCCTGCTGCATCGCCACTTCGAGCACGCGCAGCAGTTCCGGTGCGCGTCCCGACTTTGACACGGCGACGATCACATCGCCCTTGCCGAGCAGCGCTGCCGATGCCGCCTGCATGTACAAATCCCCATACGCGATGGTCGGGATGCCGAAGCGGAAGAACTTGTAGTGCGCGTCCTGCGCGACGATGTTTGAATTCCCGAGCCCGTAGAACTCGATGCGACGCGCGCCGTTGAGGATATCGATCGCACGCTCGACGTTTTCGAAGTTCAGATGCTCGCGCAACTGCAGGATCGCGGACACCGTGTTGTCGAGCACCTTCGCGCCGAAGTCCGTCGCCGTGTCGCCGAGATGCACCTGGCTGTGGCTCACGGGAATCGTGCCGGTCAACCCGGTCGCGAGCTTGAGCTTGAAATCCGACAGGCCCTGGCAGCCGAGCGAGCGGCAGAAACGGATCACGGTCGGCTGACTCACGTCGGCCTTGCGCGCGATATCGATGATCGGGTCGTTGATGATCGAGCGCGGATGATTCAGCGCAAGATCGGCGACGCGTCGCTCGGCGGGCGTCAGCGCATCGCGCATCTGACGGATGCGCTCGAAGACCGCCGACGAGCCGCTGTTCGCGCGATTCGACAGTTGCTCGGAGAGAATCGCCGACACGCCGAGAAACGCCGGATATTCCGCCGTGATGATGTAGGTCGGAACGCCGGACAGGTACTGCTGAAAGCGCCCCTTCGCCTCGAAGTGTTTGCGAAACGGCGACTTGTGGAACAGTTCGCCGAGCTTCAGCACAATGCCCCCGCCGATGTAGATGCCGCCGAGCGTGCCCAGCGTCACCGCGATATTGCCGGCGAAGGTGCCGAGGATCGCGCAGAAGCAGTTCACCGCTTCGAGTCCCAGCGCTTCGCCATGCTGCGCGCGCACGGTGACGTCGGCGGCCGTGAAGTCGTCGGCGGCCGTCACGCCGTCGCGTTCCGCGAGCGCACGATAGATCAGTTCCAGCCCAGGCCCCGCGCACACGCGCTCGAACGAGACGTGCGGAAACTTGCGGCACGCGTAGCGCATCACGATGTCTTCGCGTTCGTCGAACGGCGAGAAGGTCGCGTGCCCGCCCTCGCTGCCGAGCGCGATCCAGCGATCGTCGGCCGGAATCAGCCCCGATACGCCGAGGCCCGTGCCCGGTCCGAGCAGGCCGATCACACTGCTTTGCCGCCGCGCTCCGCCGCCGACCTGCACGCGTTGCGCATCGGTGAGGCCAGGCAGCGCCATCGCGAGCGCGGTGAAGTCGTTGACGACGAGCAGCGTGTCGAAGCCGAGCGCGCGGCGCGTCGCCTCGATCGAGAAGCTCCAGTCGTGATTGGTCATCTTGACGTGATCGCCGTCGACCGGATTGGCGATCGCGATGGCTGCGTGATTGACGTGGCCGACCCGGGTGTCCTTCAGATACTGCTGCATCACTTCCGCGATGCCCGGATAGTCCGTGCCCGGATAGACGCGGATATCGCCGATTTCGCCCGGCGCCCTTTCCAGCGCGAAGCGCGCGTTGGTGCCGCCGATGTCGGCGAGCAGCCTCGGTCCGTCGGCGTGCTGATTCGCGACCGGCCCGGCCTTACGCGCACCAGTAGACATCGAGCTTCACTCCTTCAACGTTGGTCAGCGTCGAGATGGCGTTCTTCTGCTTCGCGGCGAGCGCCGCGTTCAGCACGTCGAGTTTCTTCTGACCGGCGATGAACAGGAACAACTGGCCGACCTGCCTGAGCGCGGACATCGACAGCGACACGCGCGCATGCGGCGCGCTGCCGGGATGCACGGCGACGAAGCGATCCGGCGTCGAGATCGCGACATCCCATTCCGGCGCGTCGGCGAAAATCGATGCGGTATGGCCGTCCTCGCCCATGCCGAGCACGACGACGTCCGGCAGCGCGCGGCGGGCGTCGGCGTTGAGCGCGGCAACGTGCGCGTCGAGCGTGGTCGAGGTATCGACGAGCGGCAGGAAATAAAAGGAGGCCGCCGCGTTTTGCAGCAGCGTCTCGCGCACGAGGCGCGCATTGCTCGCGCCGTCGCTTTCCGGTACCCAACGGTCGTCCACCAGCGTCACGTCGATATGTGCCCAGTCGAGCGCCGCGTGCGACAGCGTCTGCAGAAAGGGCCTGGGGCTCGTGCCGCCGGATACCGCGAACGTGGCATGCGCCGGCGAGGCGGTGCGCGCGGCCTGTTGGGCGGCATCGGCGGCGGCCGCGCCCCGAGCCGCGAGCGACCCCTTGAGCGCGTCGCCGACGGCGTTCGCCAGAGCGTCCGAGTGGGCGCGCGGATCGTCAAAAGTGCGAAGCTCGATCATTGCTCCTCCATCTTGTTTCTGGTTAATCGATCCGCCTTCTGTCGCGATGTCCCCGGTTCGCGAAGCGGTCTCTTCCATCGGTCCCGTCACCGCGCGCTTTCTCGCGCGCGTCGGCGGCGGGCCGTCAGCCAATCGTCGCTGCGCGTCAGTTCTCTTCCTCGAGCCAGCAGGTGCCCGCCGCGTAAGGCTTCGGCTTGCTGGTCGACGACGACTACGCGTTCAGGATGGGTTCGACCCAGCGCCACGCGGCTTCCTGTTCGTCGCGCCGCACGAAGAGCGCGAGTCGGCCACGGATGACATCGAGCAGCAGGCGCTGATACGCCTCCATCTGCCCTTCCTTGAAGAACTGATCGAACGCGAGATCCAGATGCACGCTCGCGAGGTTCATGCCTTCGCCGGGCTATTTGGCGAGACAGTAGAGACGAATGGTTTCATTCGGCTGCAAGCGGATGACGAGCCGGTTCGTGCCGGGCCGCAGCGCCGTCGAGCCGAGCGCCGAATGCGGCATGGTGCAGAAGTTCACGATGATCTCCGCGACGCGGTCCGCGAGCCGCTTGCCGGTGCGCAGGAAGAACGGCACGCCCGCCCAGCGCCAGTTTTCGATCTCCACCTTCAGTGCGACGAAGGTCTCCGTCGTGCTGTCCGGCCGCACGCCCGCCTCGGTCGCGTAAGCCGGCACCTGCGCGCCGCGGATCACGCCCGCGTGATACTGCCCGCGCACCGCGACGCGGCTGATGTCGCGTTCGTCGATGGGCTTGAGCGCGCGCAGCACGCGCAGCTTCTCGTCGCGCACGGAGTCGGAGTCCATCGACAGCGGCGGTTCCATCGTCACGATGGAAAGTAGTTGCAGCAGATGGTTCTGCACCATGTCGCGCAGCGCGCCGGTGTTGTCGTAGAAGTCGCCGAGTCGCCGCGCGCCTCCACGCCGCGCTCTTCGGCAATGGTGATCTGGATGCTCTCGACCGACCCATTCCCGGCGCCACAGCAGCTCGAACAGCACGTTGCCGAAGCGCAGCGCGAGCAGGTTCTGCACCGGTTCCTTGCCGAGATAGTGGTCGATTCGGTAGATCTGCTCTTCCTGGAAGATCTCGCCAACCGCGTCGTTGATGGCGTTCGACGATTTCAGGTCGTAGCCGAGTGGCTTTTCCAGCGCCTCGCGCGCGACGCAGACGATTCTGGCCGCCGGATTGAGCATGCCCGCGCGGTACGCCTCGAACAGTGCGGGAAGGATTTTGCGCATGGATAGATCGCCCTAGATCGCCCGTGCCGCCGAACAGAACGAAGGTGAAGTTCGAATCGCTTTGCATGAGTCTCTACGTGGGTTCGAGAGCGGATGTGAGCCGAATCGCTGCCTGGCGCGGAAGGCTCCGATGCGCGGCGCGCGAGGCCTTCCATAGTGCGGCAAAATTTTTTGACACTGAATTGTAGTTTAACTACAATTCAAATCAAGAGGAAATTTCATCAGGCAAAAATTAACGCTGTCAATCAGACATTGCGTGTTTTCCCTGAGCGACGTCCTGACTGCATGTTAACGGAGCCGGAAGTTCGTCGCTTTCCTCGTGAAAGCGCGCCGAAGGCTCCGGTGCGTGCAGCCTCGCGCCTCGTCGTCGAGCGAACCGGCCGAAAAGCGCCACCGCCTGCCGCCGGGCAAAAATCAAAAGAGGAGACAGTCGTTGCGATTCAATCCACATCTCTTGAGCGCCGTGCGGCCATAGATCGGTTCGCCGGCACATGGCGGATGCGCCCACCGCGCGCGCCCCGCTCCTTCCCGTCGACACCGCCGATCTCCGGCCATCGCAGTTTTTGTCCTTTCTTCAACCACCGCTTCCTGACATCAGGGGCCACTTGCATCTTTTCAGGTATCTGGAGGAGATAAACAATGAAAGTCCGTAAGCTCATGGGCGCGCTGTGCGTCGCAGGCCTTCTGTCCGGCGCGACGGCGTCGGCGGTGCAGGCTGCCGAGGCTGTGTCGGTGCTGCACTGGTGGACGTCCGGCGGCGAATCGAAGGCAATCGGCGTGCTTAAGGACGACATGACCAAGCAGGGCTATCAGTGGAAGGACTTCGCCGTCGCGGGCGGCGCGGGCGCCGCGGCGATGACCGCGCTGAAGACGCAGGTGATTTCGGGCAACGCGCCGTCGGCGGCGCAGATCAAGGGTCCGCTGATCCAGGAATGGGCCGAGCAAGGCGTGCTCGTGCCAATCGATTCCGTCGCGGGCGACTGGAAGAAGAACCTGCCGCCCGAAATCGACAAGATCATGCATGCGGACGGCCACTACGTCGCCGCACCGTTCTCTGTGCACCGCGTAAACTGGCTCTACATCAACAAGGCCGCGCTCGACAAGGCGGGCGGCAAGGTGCCGACCAACTGGAACGAGTTCTTCCAAGTCGCCGACAAGATGAAGGCCGCGGGCATCATGCCAATCGCGATGGGCGGCCAGCCGTGGCAGGACCTGACGCTGTGGGAAGACGTCGTGCTGTCGCAGGGCGCGGACTTCTACAAGAAAGCCATCGTCGATCTCGACCAGAAGACGCTCACCTCGCCGCAGATGGTTCAGGTGTTCGACACGGTCCGCAAGATCCAGGGCTACTTCGACAGCGGCCGCACGGGCCGCGACTGGAATCTTGCCACCGCGATGGTCATCCAGGGCAAGGCCGGCATGCAGTTTATGGGCGACTGGACGAAGGGCGAATTCGCTGGCGCGGGCAAGAAGTCGGGCACGGATTACATCTGCGCGCCGGTTCCGGGCACCGAGAAGGCCTACACCTTCAACGTCGACTCGTTCGTGTTCTTCCAGCAGAAGGGCCAGAAGGCCGCAACGCCGGGTCAGCTCGCGCTCGCCAAGACCATCATGTCGCCTGAATTCCAGGAGCAGTTCAGCCTGAACAAGGGATCGATTCCGGTGCGCCTGGGCGTGAACATGGACAAGTTCGACGACTGCGCGAAGAAGTCCTACGCCGACGAACAGACGGCCGTGAAGTCGGGCGGCTATGTGCCGTCGCTCGCGCACGGCATGGCGCAAGGCGATGCGATCGCGGGCGCGATGACCGACGTCGTGACTAAGTTCATGAATTCCTCGCAGGATTCGAAGAGCGCGGTCACGGCACTCGCAAACGCAGCCAAAACGAAGTAACGCAGCAGCCGTCAGCCCGGCGCGCGTAGAGCGCGCGCCGGGTGCATCGCAGGTTTGCATCTGAAACAACGCGAAACGTCGCATCATCCAACGCCGGCTTAGCCGTTGCCGCAGAAGCGCACACCGGTGCATCGGTGCATCCGAACTCACCGGCACGAGGCGCCGGCGCATCTTCCAGGAGTCGAGTTGTGGCTGCCTCCCTCACCGCGGACAAGAAGCCGCAGAATTCGCCGCGCCGTACCTCGGCATCGGCGGCGCTCGCCGATCGTTGGATACCCAAGATCGTGCTCGCGCCGAGCGTGCTGATCGCGCTCGTGTTCGTGTATGGCTTCATCGCCATCACGGGTTATCTGTCGCTGTCCGAATCCCGTCTGATGCCGCGTTATGACTTCGCGGGCTTGGACCGGTACAAGCAACTGTTCGCCAACGACGTATGGTGGACGTCCGCCGCCAACCTCGGCTGGTTCGGCATTCCGTTCATTGCGATTTGCGTCTTTCTCGGCTTGTTCCTTGCGATCCTTCTCGATCAGAAGATCCGCAACGAAGGCGCATTGCGCACGATTTTTCTCTACCCGATGGCGCTCTCCTTCATCGTGACGGGCACCGCGTGGCAGTGGATCCTGAACCCCGGCCTCGGCCTCGAAAAGGTTTTCCACGACTGGGGCTGGACGAGCTTCTCGTTCAACTGGCTGGGCGATCCGGACAAGGCGATCTTCTGCGTCGTGATCGCGGCCGTGTGGCAGTCGAGCGGCTTCGTGATGGCGCTGTTCCTCGCGGGCCTGCGCGGCGTTGACGCCGAAATCTTCAAGGCCGCTCAGGTGGACGGCGCGACGCTGCCGACCATCTACCGCAAGATCGTGATTCCGAACATGCGGCCGGTGTTCTTCTCCGTGCTGCTGATCCTTTGCCACATCACGATCAAGACCTTCGACCTGGTGGTCGCGCTGACCGCGGGCGGACCGGGCACCTCGTCGTCGCTGCCGGCGATCTTCATGTACACGTTCTCCTTCAATCGCGGCCAGCTCGGCGTGGGCGCCGCATCGTCGATGATGATGCTCGCCACGGTCGTCGCCGTGCTCGTGCCGCTCATGTATCTCGAATCGAGGAGCACACGTAATGCAGCCTAAGATGACGCTCAATCGCACCGTCATTTATGCGGTGCTGATCCTGTTCGCGCTGTACTTCCTGTTCCCGATCTACGTGATGCTCTCGACGTCCTTCAAGGATTTCGACCAGCTTCGCACGGGCAACCTGCTGACGCCGCCGTTGCACTTCACGTTCGCGCCGTGGGTAAAAGCATGGCAGGAAGCGTGCACCGGCGTGCGCTGCGACGGCATGCAGCCGTTCTTCATGAACTCGGTGCGCATGGTGATTCCGGCCGTGCTGATTTCCTCGTTCATCGGCGCCTTCAACGGCTACGTGCTCACGCACTGGCGCTTTCGCGGCGCGGACGCGATGTTCACGATGCTGCTGGTCGGCTGCTTCATTCCGTTCCAGGCGATTCTTCTGCCGATGGCGCGCTTGCAGGGTTATCTCGGTTTGTCGAACACGACTTCCGGCCTCGTGCTGGTCCATGTGATTTACGGCATCGCCTTTACGACGATGTTCTTCCGCAACTTCTACGTGAGCATTCCGGCGGAACTCGTGAAGGCGGCGCGCATCGACGGCACGGGTTTCTTCACGATCTTCACGAAGATTCTGCTGCCGGTATCGCTGCCGATTTTCATGGTGTGCCTGATCTGGCAGTTCACGCAGATCTGGAACGACTTCCTGTTCGGCATCGTGTTTTCGGGCGTCGATTCGATGCCGATCACCGTCGCGTTGAACAACCTCGTCAACACGTCAACGGGCGTGAAGGAATACAACGTCGACATGGCGGGCGCGATCATCGCCGCGCTGCCGACGATTCTGGTCTACATGATTGCGGGACGTTA
>JAQFVI010000397.1:36040-46241 GCA_029439495.1 Caballeronia sp. BR6202001590007 | reverse complement strand
CAGTCACCTTCGGCTGAAATATGCAGTGCGCCATGCCGGGTAGGCTTCGCGTTTCTTTTCCACCTGGCCCAGGGTGTCCTCGGGCATCTTGCGAATTACGTTGAGATTGGCCGCCAGCTTCGCAGGCGGCATAACCCCGCCGCCGCCTAGGAAAGTCGAACTTGCCCTGCCTTCTCGGCACCGTTCTTCAGCTTATAATACTCCGCGGCATCACGAGCGTCGCCAGTCAGCTGCTTATATGCTTCTTCTGGAACGCCTTGATCTAACACGTCGAGGTCGAACACCCCAGCAGCACGTCCCCGCAGTAGATATTGCCGTCGAGGAACCCGAGCGGCTTACCTGGCGAAACGCTTTCGATCCACAGCGCCACCTTGGCGAGCTCCACCGCCATTGGGTTGCGGTCTACACCGTGGATGCAGCAGCTGACGACATCGCGCAGGGCGGCCTGAGTCTCCTCCTTGCCCGCATCCTCGTTGCGCAGCTTCGCCATGCGACGGGCGGCGCCGAGCAGGAAGTGACCCGATCCGCAGGCCGGGTCAATCACTTTGAGGTTGAGGAGCGCGGCAATCTTGCGCTCGGCCGTATCGGCCTCATTCTCGGTCTCTGAAGCACTGGAATCGAGCGCACTGTCGAGCAGCGTCTCTACCAGGCTGTCAGGCGTGTAGTAGCTACCGCTGGTTTTGCGGGTATTATTGCCGTGCGCGCTGTCGTCGAGAACGAAGACGTCGTTCAAGCCCATCCGGGAGATGATCTCTAGCAAGCCCTCGTAGACGCTGCCGAACTCCTCCGTCTTGAGATCGCGCCAGTTGCTGCGGTGTGTCGCGCCATTGCGCTTGATAAAGCCGAGGTGGAACAGCGCCGTCAAGAAGCGCCGGTTGCTGATCTTTGCGCTGTTCAACATCGGCGTCGCTCCAGCGGCGAACAGACCGCCGAGGGCGGGAAAGCCGAGCAGCTCCTGCCCATGCTCCAGACTGGCGACGGTGATCTTCATCGCCTCCCAGGCGTCGTGATGCATATAGGCGTCGTGATGCATATCGCGCGCCACCCGGCGGCGCGCGCGTTCGCGCCAAAAGCCAAAGGAATAGCTGTCGTGCGTTTCCTGGCTGACACGCCCGGGATGGAGTAGGTCGCAATCCTCAGCGACAGCGAGGAAAATCAGGCGGTAGGCGGTGCGCAACAGCTCCTCGAAGAACGCGGTGAGCGCGGCTTGATCGATCAGCTTTTTGCGCAAAGCAGGGTTTGCTTCGACCGCGCCCTGGCCGAGTTCAACGAGCGCTTGGCGCACGTTTTCGTAAAGGTCGGCGCGGGCGGTCTCACCCTGCTTGAGCCCTTCCGCGCGCCATTCCTCCACCGCGCAGTCGGACGGCGGCGCCCCCCGCGCCGAAACGGGTGGCGTAGGTGAGCAGCCACCAGGCGGTGAAGTCGGCGAACATCTCCTCACGGAAGATAGCGCCGAGGTCCACCCGATCCATGCGGGGCGGATGAGGCTAGCGTTGTCGCGCATCAGGCGCACCTTATCGCCCGCGAAGACGAGTCCCCACAGTGCCTGGTCGGCACTGTTAAGCCAATCCTGCAGCAACGAGACAAGGCTGCGTTTAAGGCGACCACCAGCCGCACCGTCGCCAAACTCGGGTGTGGACACGTTGAACGTCTCACGGCCGACAACGGGCGATGCCACAACGATGGGGACGCGGCCCCTCTTGGCCTCCTAGGCGAGGCGGTAGCGACGGTTGCCCTCGGTGTGCTCGACCGGCCCTGCAAGGTCGTCAAAGCCAAAGCACTGCGAAAGCAGATCGTGCACAAACCGGACGGTGTGCGTGACGGTCTTGTGCTTAATACGCTCGTAGTCTAACCAAATTGCCTGGCCGATGCGGAAGTAGCGCGCGATCTCGTCGTTCAGGCTGGTGCCACGGGGACAGTCATAGCTGGCGGCGAGCTTAGGCGTGGCGGGAGCAGCGGCGATTTTCTGCACCTGCTCGGGGGCAATCAAGCTTCCCTCGACTGTGACGGCGTCAAGCCCGAGCTCAGCAACGCGGGAAGGGCAAGCCATCAGTTCGCCTCCGGCACGAGGACATAGAGGCCGATGATATCGGCAGGAAGTACGGGCTCCACTTCGGTAGTGGCGCCTTCCCCACGAGTTGCAGCCTTCACTCGGTCGTGATCCTCGGACAATTGAGCTGCGCGCGTCTTGGCATGGGCAGCGATGGCGGATTGGTAACCGTCGCGACGGGCAAGCGCGGCGTCGATCTGGCGGGCGATGACAGAAGGCTCGATATTGCCGCTGGCGTCGGCCTCCAGAAGCGCGAGCGCGTCCGCGCCGAGCGCGAAGGCCTCAGTGACGGCGGGACCGAAGGCGAGCGCGGTGGCTTCTTCGGCCAATAGGGTGCGTCGTCCGCTGATGGTCAGCTTGAAGCGCAGCCGCAGCAGCAGAACGCTGGTGAGCGTATGCACCGCGCGCGTGCGCCAGGCCCCGGCACGGCCGAGTGCGGTCCTGCCCTCGACCGAGGCGGGATCGAGCGCTCCCTCGGCCATCGTCTCGGCCAGCAGCGCGACGAGGGGGATGCGGCCGACGTGTGCGACCTCGGGCGGTAGGTTGTCCCCGAAGCCGATCACACGAGTGCCGGTGAGCCTGCGCCCCACAAGCCGCTCACGCAGCTGCTGGGGCATGTCGTCGTAGTGGATGCGCCAGTGCGCGGACTGAGCATAGCGCATCTGGATGCGGCGGGCGTCCTCCTCGGCGTTCTTCCATTTGTCATCGAGCTTCGCGGTAGCATCGTCGAAATCGAAAAGACCTTGCGCGCGGAGCCTACTGGAATATAGGAGCATGGCCTGCATTAGCGCGTTTGTGACACTAGCGGAATCTTCAGGCACTGGGACGACCACGCCGGTTTCCTTCTGGATGCGCTCCCGCTTGTCCTTGATGACCTTAATGACCTTGATGACCTTGATGACGGCACCGTCAATGATCGAGTTCTCGCCGAACATCATCAGCGACCAGACTTCTGTCGCCTGCTGACCAAAGCGGTCGACGCGCCCGTCGCGCTGCTGGTGGCGGGTGAGATTCCAGTTGAGGTCGTAGTGGATCACGGCGTTGAACAGCGCCTGCAGGTTGATGCCCTCAGACAGGCAGTCGGTAGCGACAAGGATGCGGTCGGAAAGTCCTCGAGTGCCTCGACGCGCAGGCGGCGTTCCTCGGGGGTGAGGCGTCCGGTGATGACTTCGACCTTGTGCTTCTTAATGCTGCCTGCAGCGCCGCTCCGACCGCCTTGGCGGTGTTGATGAAGCGATAGAAGACGACTGGACGTGCGCCCTTCTCCTTGGTCAGCTTGGTAACCCAGTTGGTCAGCTCGCGTAGCTTCGGGTCCTTGTCTAAGGTGGCAACCAATCTTTCCACCTGACGATCAATGCGCGCAGTTCGGCGGCTTCTTCGGCATCAAGAGCGGTAGCGGGTTCGAGGTCGGTATCGGCGAAATCGCCCTCATCACTGTCGAACAGGATGGATTCAAGCGCATCCTGCTCGGCCATGCCGCCTAGCCGGTTGCGCAGCGCGCTGAGCGCGGCGGCGGATGAGGAGCCGACGCAGCGCATCAGCGCGAGCGTGCCCCAGAAGGCCAGGCGGCGCGCCTTCTCGCCATCGACGCGAGTGGCAACGCCGACATAGTAATCGAGCACGTCCTCCTGGAAGTTCTGGAAATCTCCAGTAAGCGCATATGGCGCGTCCTTCGTCAACCGAGTTGCAAAGACACGAGTCTCCCCCACTTTTCAGCGATGTCAGGGCGGCGGCGCTGAACGAAATGCTGGGCGAGGCGGCGGGGGGAGCGCTCGACGGCGTTGGCGGNGCCGACGCAGCGCATCAGCGCGAGCGTGCCCCAGAAGGCCAGGCGGCGCGCCTTCTCGCCATCGACGCGAGTGGCAACGCCGACATAGTAATCGAGCACGTCCTCCTGGAAGTTCTGGAAATCTCCAGTAAGCGCATATGGCGCGTCCTTCGTCAACCGAGTTGCAAAGACACGAGTCTCCCCCACTTTTCAGCGATGTCAGGGCGGCGGCGCTGAACGAAATGCTGGGCGAGGCGGCGGCGGTAGCGCTCGACGGCGTTGGCGTCGGGCGCTACCGCCGTTAAGATCGGAATGCAAAAGGCCGAGCAAGCGCGCGTAGGCATCCTGGTTGCCGCTGTGTGGGATGGCAGTAAGCAACAGCAGGTGCCGCCCAGTGTTATTGGTCAGCGTTTCGAGCAAGGCGAAGCGTTGATGCGTGCCGTTCGCGTTGCCGCCCACGCAGGTATGCGCCTCGTCGACGATGACAAACTCAGGGCAGGTCTGGGCGAAGCTGGCGCGGCGGCTATCGGCTTTGATGTAATCGAGGCTAACGACGGTGAAGGGATGCACCGCGAAAATCGTGTCACCCGGCGCAAGGCCACGCTCCAGCGAACGAGCACGGCCAGAAGTGACAGCAACGGCGTCTATGTCGAACTTCTCGGCCAGTTCACTTACCCACTGACCGACAAGGTGCGGCGGGCACAGGATGGTGAAGCGGTCGATCTCGCTGCGGTCGAGCATTTCGCGCAAGATCATGCCTGCCTCGATGGTCTTACCGACGCCTACGTCGTCTGCGATCAGCAGGCGCTTCAAATCGAGGCGCATCGCCATGAGCAGCGGAACCAACTGATAAGCTCGCGGTTCGACGCCAAGACGTGCGGCGCTGCGGAACGGCCCTGCCCCGCGCCGCAGCGAAAGGCGTAGCGCATCGGCCAGCATTCGCGCCGCGTCCTGCGTGTCGAGCTGGTCGGAGCTCGGCGGGTCGAAGGTCGCGGGCTGGACCGGCGTTCGCTCCAGCGCGGTGGCGATGACGATGGCATCCTCCTCCGAACCAGACAGCGGGCGCACCCGCATTAGCCCCTCGGCCGGCTTGTCGAGCACAATCCACTCACGGTCACGGGCCTTAACGAGGTGGCCGGTCTGGAATTGGCCGGTCGAGGAAGGGACGTTCATACGGACACTCCAAGCGCCGCTGCCAACGCAGGCGGCGTGGTCTCGCCAGGCAGTTCCGGCAGTTCGATGAGGTCACGCCCGATCGCCGCGCAGCGGGCGACAAGTTCAGGCGGCGGGGTTCCGGCGACGGCCATGACCAGCAAGTCCGGCCAACACAGCGGCCAAGCGGCACCGGCGAGGAGCTCGGATCGTGGCGTGGGCACGTTCCAGAGGGGCAAGCGCCGCTAGCCACGGTTCGTCGCCGGTCGCAGCAGCAATAGCCGGATCGTCGCGCTCGCAGCGCACCATGCGCGTAATCACTTCGCGTACCTTCTCGTTATCGCGGTCGATCATCTCGTGGTCGGGCTGGTTGTAGTAGGACAGCAGGCAGCGGTAGCACCCGGCGACGCAGGCATCTTCGGTATCGTGCACAGGTGACCATCCGTCACCCCGCTTGAGGTGCATCAGGTCCAGCGCCACTTCGGCGATGCGCTGCCAGCGTTCTGGCCCATCCATCAGCCGCTTAAGCACGCCCGCGCCTCCTTCGGTCGCCTCGTAGAGCAGGATCGCCTTGCGATCCTCGCGCTTGGGCAGGGGCTCGCCCAGCAATTCGCCCGTCTCCAGGACGTGCTCTGCCTCGATGGCGCGTATAAGCGCGTGCTGGAACGTCGCCATCTGCGAGGTGGAGAGGCCAAGGCCGTGGTCAAAGCGCACCAGAAGGGTGTTCTTGGTGTCACCACGGGCACTATGGACTGGCGGCGAGCGGTCTTGGGGTCTTCGCCATGTTCGTCGTCCGCCTCGGGATCCTTGAGCCAGCGACCAGTCAGCGTATCGATGTCGAAGTCCGTATGCGCCTTCTCCTTCCACCGCCGCAGGCCCAGGTTGACACGCGAAAGTTTCGTCTGCGGGCCGTAGCACAGCACTGCCAGCGGGCTTGCGTCGGCCTGTAGCAGCAGGTCTTCCTCCTGCCGCCTGGGTCCAACTCAAAGATCGTGCACAAATCGAAGCCGCGCCGTTGGCGGTCCTCGTCGTTGGCGGTGATCCGCGCCCCCGGCACGGCGTCGACGTTCTCGATGCGGTAGAGCTTTGAAAGCTTTCCTTCGTCAGTCAGTGCATCGTTGCAGACTACACAGCGTTCCTGGGTCTCGCCCTCGTGCGCAGCTCCGCAAGACTGGCAGCACCTCATGGTGCGCGTGACCAGCAGGTTGCCCTCGGTTCGCGACCTAGCAGGCAGCTTGGCTGCGGTTGCAACGATAGGCCTTGCCCTCGTGGTAGACGAGGCTGTTAGGCTCGAACTCGGCGATCGCAAGAAAGCGCGGACGCTGCAGCACGGTGGAGGATTTGTCAGCATCTACGAAGGCATAAAGCGGCAAGCGCGGGAAGTTATAGCCCGGTAGGAAGCCTTCGGTTGCCAGATAGCGGTAGACGTAGAAATCGGAGCTTTGCGAGGACACGCCCGTCGCTAGCAGTTCCACCTGCTTATCTGCCCCACATAACGCAACGCGCCCGGGCTTCGCGCCGTTCCTGTGCGCTGAGATCAGTACGCTGGCCGATTGCATGCGCTTCTTCTCGATCCTGACAAGCAAACCGATAAAGTTCGCGCCAGCGTCGGAAGGCGGCGTCAAATTCCTTCGTGCCCGCGCGCCAGAGGCCGGCGACGAACTGAACGGGATCGCCGATCTGCGGCGCGCCGTCGGTAGGCAATGCTGAGACAACGATGCGTCCTGCGTGCGCTTCCACCTCCGTATCGACCATCGCTGTAGCAAAGGCGCCGAGGATGGTAGGTTTCACCGGCAGGCCCTCGGCGTCCATGTCGAGGTTCTCGGGGATCGATTTGCCCAGCGACTCCCTCGCCGCCGCCAGCCATTCGGCATGGACATGGGCAGAAAGCAGGTCGGCATTGACAAGGTCGATCGCCGGCGTCTTGACTATCCCGGCGACGAGGTCGATTCGCCGCTCAAAATAATATTTGCGGGCTCTGCACGGCGCAATAAGTGACGACAAGCGCCGCCTGCCCGCTGCGCCCGGCGCGGCCCGCACGCTGAGCATAATTGGCGGGGGTCGGTGGCGCATTTCGCATATAGACGACGTTAAGCTGCGAGATGTCGACTCCCAGCTCCATCGTCGGCGAGCAATAGAGGAGCGGTAGGAAATCACGCTTCTCGCTAATGGCTCATGGCTCGCCCGCCATCTCAGCTATACGGGCCTTGTCGCTTGCGCCAAAGCGGAAGCGACATTCACGCAGTTCGCGCAATAGGGCGTCGACCTGCGCGGTATGTTCTCGGGCCTCAAAGGCCATAGGCAGGTCGCCGGGCGTGCCAAGCCGCGCTGCGACGTCGGAATAGAGGCCCGCAAAGAAGGCGTTGCCCTTGTCATTATCCGGCTTGCCATCGCCCAGCCGTAGCCGCACCGCATTGGGCGCAAGCCGCCAGCCCGCCAGTGGCCCCACCGAGAATTGGCGAACCACTTGATGTTTCGCGGCCGCAGCCAGCATCGCCTCCCAGCAATGGCTCGCGGTCAGCAAGCGGAATGTTCACGCCTGCCACCTTGACCAGCCTGCGCGCCAGCCCGCTTCGGCCCGAGACGCGCAACACGCGATCATGCTTCCCGGCCTGCACGCCGACGACCAGCGTGTTCAGGAAATTGAGGTCCTTATACTGCTCCTCGGCGCTAAATTGCCCAAGGATCCTTGAGCACGCTTCGCGACTTCTCGCCGACCTGCTCCAGTTCGACCGGAGGATCGAGCGCATCGACCGCCACCGCCAAACCCTGACGCATGGTGTCGAACAGATCGCGAAACATCGGCCGGCGCGTCCCTGCGGGAATCGCCGAAAGAATCTTGTAGCCTCGGCGCTGTACGTCGGTCAAGTTCTCCTGATCCTTACCGCTGCAGCTCTCCTCGTCCTCAGCCAATAGCGTGACGCCGGGATAGTAGACGCGAACTAGGTCGAGCTGGTTGAGGTTGGGATTGGTGAAGCGCCAGCCCCACCGCAGGTCATTCCACAAGCGATGGGCAAGGACGTGATTGATCGAGGTCTTCGCTTCATCGAGCGCGGCGAAGCCCTTGGGGTTTTCGTCCCGCATCCAGGCCGAGCGACGGCCCTTGTCCTCGGGATTGAAGCCAAGCGCTCGACGCATCGCCGAACTGCTCGTACGCCAGCCCCTCATCCCCGGCGGCGCGCACCGTGCGCAGCATCGCCCCGCGCAGCAGGGTGACGAAGATGAAGTCGTTGAAATGGCCTGACTGCAGTGCCGCGTCCTGCCGGTTGTCGGTAAAGCCAAGCAGCTTGCGCCGCGCCTTGTCGGCCAGAACCTGCCCGCGCTCCATCCAATCGAGCGTGGAGGCGGTGATGAGGGTCGTCGCCGAACTCCGCCCTTCTGCTGAGAGACCCGCCAGCTTGTTGATGTCACTCGCCTGCGGCGGGGGCTGGTTGCGGCAATGCGGAACTTGCCCGAAAAAACCAGGCCCTCAACACCGTCCATGTCGCCACGTCCATCCGCGCCGAGCACCATCATCCGCCCTTCGTGCTTGCCTCGATGACTGGATTTGAGGCGCGGATCGCCGAACTTGGTCGGCTCCAGCCAGTCGTCCGGATAATCTTCTGTATTGCCGGTGAAGGCCAGCGCACCATCAGCGTTGGGCACCAAGAAGCCGTGTTGCCATCCTTTGCTGTCGACGCTGTCGCTCGCGGTTTGGTCGATGGGGCGGGCGACCACCGTGCCTTCGTCATCGATCGAGACCGAGTGTGTCTCGTGCCCGCACTCGCGGCAGAAGAAGACCGGATAGAGGCGCGCCTCGCGATGCTCGCGGTCGTACTTCTCGGCGGCCAGCGCGACGCGGCGTGTTCCTGCGGGCTGGAGCGTGGCATGGGCATGCCCCGCGCCCGAGAGGAAGCGGTGTAGCTTGAAGGCCATGAAACGCCTGATAAGTAGCGCGAGGGACGTAGCAGCAATTTTACGAGCTGAGGTCGGTAAGAAATTTTAGCCGATGGCGCGAACGAATCGCTTACCGAAGAGAACGGTGAACTGATTTACGGCTTGGCGCCGAGTCATATGCGGCATCTTCCGTCCCTTCCTCCACGTTGCGCAACTAGATGCAGAGATGCAGCACTCCGCTGCCAGCTTCGTCGCTTTAAAAGTGGCCCCGGTTTCGATAACGTTCATTTGCGTATCTGTTATGCGCATACTCTCGATAGCGTTCGTCGAATAGACGATTCAACGCATCTCGCGCGAATAGGCGAGGGAGGGAAACACTTGCTTCCATCGGCGCCCCCGCTTCGCCGTCACGGTGGAAACTCGCGCCCACTCGCTGTCTGTGGGAGTGTTGAGCGCGCAGGCCGCCACTCGGTAGGGCGGCCGGGCAGGACCGCTTGATTGCTGTAGCCAGCGGCTTGCGTTCCTTCCGGTTCGATACATTCAGCGAGTGCGGATCAGGAGGATGATGCAGCCTGGATCCGGTCAGCGGACAAGGCCGCCTCGATGAATCTTTGTTTCCCGCACATCGTCCTGTTTGAGCGACAGCATAACTAACGCAAAACCTTGCAGAGCAAACTCGCAGTGACCCATGAAGCAAACCCCGCAAGGGTTTGCGGTGCTCTCTTGACGTCACTGATGGCTGACCCGCTCTTATGTGACGACGCTACTTGACCGGGCGAGAAGTATTCGCGAACCATGCTTCGGTAACGCAAGAGCAGACGTAGAAAGCCACGCACCCTGAAGCTCCAAGGTGTGCAAAAACCTGCGCCCCAAAGCAAAACAAATTCGTGGTGGAGAGGAGGAGGATCGAACTCCCGACCTTCGCATTGCGAACGCGACGCTCTCCCAGCTGAGCTACCTTCCCCAACGAACTGCAAGTGTAACATAGACAATTCTGCTTCTGCGCTTACTTCTGCGGCGCTCCCGCGAGAATCCACGCGACGACCGTTTTGATATCCGCGTCGTTCATGCCCGGATGCGACGGCATCGGAATCGAGCCCCAGACGCCCGCGCCTCCCTTTCTGACTTTCGTCTCCAGTTTGGCCGATGCCTGCGCATCGCCCTTGTACTTCTCGGCGACCTGCTGGAACGACGGCCCGACGAGTTNGCGGCATTGACGGGTGCATCGGGACAGCAACCGACATCACGCCAAACGACGCCACCACCAAACCAGCAACCGCCAAAACCTTGAGTGCGAGCATCGGCATCGTCATTTCACCGCCGGCGCCGGATTCGGATTACCCGGATGCACGTCC
>JAQFVI010000397.1:4912-36017 GCA_029439495.1 Caballeronia sp. BR6202001590007 | reverse complement strand
GCGCGGCCGCTTCTTCCGGCTTGATGTACTGGAACACCTTCACGACCTGCTCGACGCCCGGCGTGCGTGCAGCGACATCCACGCCATGCGCGCCTTCTTCCTGCGTGACGAGTCCCATCAGATAGACGATGCCGCGCTCGCACACCACCTTGTAGTAATTCGCGCGCAGATCCTTCTCGCCGACCATCGCGGACTTCACGCGGCCTTCGAGATACGAATCGTTGGCGCGCGACGAAATCGAACTCGCGCCCTGCACCGCCAGTTCGTTGACGATGCTGCCGACATTGTTGATGTCACGCATGACGGCTTCGGCTTTCTGCTTCGACACATCGTCAGGCACTTCGCCGGTCAGCAGGACGCGGCGATTGAACACGGTCACGTTGACGTGCGCCATATCGGGCAGATTCTCGTTGATGCGTAACAGCGCCTTCACCTGAATCTCGCGATCCTCGGCCTGCGCGCCGACCGTGCGGCGATCGGTAGCGACGAGCGTACCCGCGCCCACCGCGCCGACGACCATGAGCGCGCAGCCCTGGAAGGTCAACACCACTCCCGACAACAGGCTCACCACGAGCGTGGCATTGGCCAGCGTCGCCTTGACGCGAGTCTTGTTCATCAACTTCGTTCCCCCTTTGGATTCAGTCTTCGCCGAGCAGCATCGCATCGATGCCGTCGCACAGACAGTGAATAGTCAGCAGATGGACTTCCTGAATGCGCGCCGTCCATTGCGACGGCACGCAGATGTGAATATCGGTGTCGGACAGCACGTCGTCGTTCATCGCGCCGCCGCCGTCGCCCGTCAGCGCGATCACGATCATCTCGCGCTCATGCGCTTCCTGGATCGCCGCGAGCACGTTGACGGAGTTGCCGCTCGCGCTGATCGCGAGCAGCACGTCGCCCGCGTGTCCCAGCGCTCGGACCTGATTCGAGAAGATCTGCTCGAACGCATAGTCGTTGCCGATCGCCGTGAGAATCGACGTGTCCGTCGTCAGCGCGATGGCCGGCAAGCCAGGACGTTCGCGCTCGAAGCAGCCGATCAGATGCGCGGCGAAACGCTGGGCATCCACGGCCGATCCACCGTTGCCGCAGACAAGAATCTTGGAGCCGTNGTGCTTCGTGGGTGAGCGCCGCGCTGTCGCGGAATTGCTGTTGAATACGTTCGACTGACATCGACTCTAGTTTGACTGATGGACGCGCCGGCGTGGAGCCATTGAATCACGCGAGTTTACCGCATGCATCGCGCGCGAAACCGAAACCGCGCGGCCAGGCGTCGTCGGCTCGAAAGGCATCGGGAAGCCAGCGGATGCGGCCCGCATCGAACGCGATCACGTCAAAGCGGCACACGGGCATGGCGCCGCGCCACGTCGCCAGATAATGCTGCGCGGCGCGCACGAGCCGCATGCGTTTGGCGGCGCCGATGCTCGTCGCGGCATCCGCGAAACGGCGGCTCGTCCTCGCGCGCACTTCGACGAACACCAGCGCGCCGTGCTCGTCGCGCATCACCAGATCGATCTCCCCGCCGGGGCAACGCACGTTGTGCGCGAGAAAGCGCATGCGCCGTCGCTGCAGAAATTCGAGCGCGCGCGTTTCGAAGGCATCGCTGAGCGTTTTGGACATCGACTCCTCACAAAGTTGTGGCGCGCATGCGTGGCAAAATGACGGCCTTTCCTTCGATGCCCGCACTCATGCTGCAACTCTCCGAACTCGCCGAAGCTCAGAATTACCCAGCGGGCGCGCTCTATGTAGTCGCGACGCCCATCGGCAATGCGGCCGACATCACCCTGCGCGCGCTGCATGTGCTCGCGCTCGCGGATCGCATCGCCGCCGAAGACACGCGCAACACCTCGCAACTGCTCGCGCGCTACGGCATCTCGAAGCCGTCGATCGCTGTGCACGAGCACAACGAGCGCAGCGCGGCCGAACGCGTGATCGAGCATCTGCGCGCGGGCGAGCGCATCGCTTGCGTGTCGGATGCGGGCACGCCCGGCATCTCCGATCCCGGCGCGCGTCTCGTCGATGCCGTCCGCGACGCCGGCCTGCCCCTCATTCCGCTGCCCGGCGCAAGTGCGCTGACGACGACGCTGAGCGCGGCGGGCGCCTTCATCGGCAGATTCTCGTTTCTGGGCTTTCTGCCGACCAAGGCGAAGCAGCGCGCGTCCGCACTGACGAAGCTCGCGCATCATCCGCAAGCGCTCGTGTTCTACGAAGCGCCGCATCGCATCGTCGAGACGACGCGCGCGCTCGCGGACGCCCTCGGCGGCGAACGTCAGATCCTGATTGCACGCGAGTTGACGAAATTACATGAGAGCCTGCATCGATGCACCCTGGCCGAAGCGCCTAGCTGGCTCGAAGCGGATGCTAACCGGCAACGCGGCGAATTCGTGCTCGTCGTCGAAGGCGCACCCGAACAGGAAAAGGCTGCCGACGCGCACGACGCGCTGCTGACGACGTTGCTGGAAAAGCTGTCGGTAAAAAGCACGGCACGGATCGCGGCGACGCTGACGGGCGCATCGCGTCACGCGCTGTACGAGCGCGCGTTGTCGATCGCCAAACGGGATACGGAAGAGGAATAAGAAACGGGCCGTCTTCACGGCATCCGGAACATCCGGACGATCAATTGTCGGCTGCGAGCGACTGCGATTCCTCGCGCGCTTCCTGCTGCGACAACTTTTCGATCTTCACCTTCTGCGTGCCGTCGCTGCGCATGCCGAGCTTGGCCGCCGCCGCGTAGGACAGATCGATCACGCAGCCTTTCACATACGGTCCGCGATCGTTGATCTTCACGACCACCGACTTCTGATTCGCCTCGTTGGTCACGCGCACCCACGACGCCAACGGCAACGTGCGATGCGCCGCCGTCAGAGCGTTCATGTTGAACTTCTCGCCGCTCGCGGTCTTGCGGCCATGGAACATGCGGCCGTACCAGGACGCGCGGCCCTTCTGTTCGAAGTTGCTGGCGTCCGGGCCGGAGGTGATCGGCTCAGCATCCGCGAGCGACTTGCCCTGCGCGGCGTTGTCGGTCGGCACCGAC
Source organism: Caballeronia sp. BR6202001590007 (assembly GCA_029439495.1). Taxonomy (GTDB): domain Bacteria; phylum Pseudomonadota; class Gammaproteobacteria; order Burkholderiales; family Burkholderiaceae; genus Caballeronia. Next base: position 32,986 of record JAQFVI010000397.1, on the reverse strand, counting down.
TTCAGGCTCGAATCGAATGCGAGCAATGCATTCGAGCGGGCATTCGTCGTGCTGATGACGTTGGTGGTCTGAGAATTGGACGTAACATCGCCCGAACCCGGCGCGGCACAACCCGCCAGCACGAGAGCCAGCAGACTGCCAATATGTCGAATGAATCGAGCATTCGTCATGGTTTTTGAAAATAAAAGAGCCACACGCAGCGCTGGTCGGCGCGCGAAGGTTTGCTCGAGGCTTGCCGTGCAACGTAAGACACCGTTCGATCAAGCGAACGGCGCTTAGATGCTTGGATGCGGTGCACTCGTGCCGCAAACGCCCGGTTATCGTTCACGTCTGGCGCAGCCTGTCCCCGGCAGCCTGACCAAGACCCCACATGCCGCCAGTCGAACATGGCATGGCAATCACACTCGTGCGGGCATGTCGGTACACGCGGCGCAGGAACGGCGGCGTAAGCCCCATCCGGCTCGATGACAGCTAAGGTCATCTTGCAGACGCGCGGCGTCTGGCCGGACAAGACGTGTGCACCCACGGAAGGTGCTGAGTTACAGTGGCGAGGCTTTTAGCCCCGAACTGCGTATTGGTGATAAATTATAAAATGCACTAGCGTCTTTGCATTCATCCATTGACGGTATGGTGTGAACCCCATGTACAGATGTCGGCATTATACAAAAAAAGCGGGGTTCGTCGCGCGAGACTGACTGTTTTGTCATTGATTTTGTCTATGACCGCAAAAATTGCCTGATTCCGATGGCCTTTTCAGCGTTTCGAGCGAGGCGCGGCGATCGATCCGGCACCGGTATAATAGACGTTTTTACAGAGTGTCTTGTCCGGGCGTCAGTCACATGAAAGTCATTCTCGTTCCTGTCACACCATTCCAGCAGAACTGTTCGATCGCCATCTGCGAAGCCACGATGCGCGCGGCGATCGTCGATCCGGGCGGTGACATTGAGCGGATCATTGCCGAGGTCGATCGGCAAGGCGTGACGGTCGACAAGATCTTGCTGACGCACGGCCATCTCGACCACTGCGGCGGCGCCAAAGCGCTCGCGGAACACTACGGCATCTATATAGAAGGTCCGCATCGTGAAGACGCGTTCTGGATCGATCAACTGCCCGCGCAGACGCAGCGTTTCGGTTTCGCGGATGCCAAGGCGTTCACGCCCGAACGCTGGCTCGACGACGGCGACAGCGTCACCTTCGGCGACGAAACGCTCGAAGTCTATTTCTGCCCGGGGCATACGCCCGGCCATGTGGTGTTCTTCAGCCGGGCGCATCGGCTGGCCTTCGTCGGCGATGTGCTGTTCGCGGGATCGATCGGACGCACCGATTTTCCGCGCGGCAATCATGGCGAACTGATTCGCTCGATCCGCGAAAAGCTATGGCCGCTCGGCGAGGACGTGACCTTCGTGCCCGGCCACGGACCGGCATCGACATTCAGCGACGAGCGCCGCACGAATCCGTTCGTCGGCGATGGAGTCGCAGCATGAGCGCAAACGCCGCGGCCATTCCCGAAATCTACGTCAGCACCGACGTCGAAGCCGACGGTCCGATTCCCAGACCGCACTCGATGCTCAGCCTCGGCAGCGTTCACGGCCGACAAGCAGCTCATCGGCACGTTCTCCGCGAATCTGGAAACGCTGGAAGGCACGAGCGCGCATCCCCTCCTTCAGGTCGCGTGGTGGAAGACGCCAGAGCCGGTGGGAAGCATGTCGAAAGGATCTGCAAAAGCCGGAGATCGCGTTACCGGCCTATGTCGACTGGGTCGAAAAGCTGCCGGGCAAGCCGGTGTTCGTCGCGTATCCGGCGGGCTTCGATTTCACGTACATGTTCTGGTACATGATGCGCTTCGCCGAGCGATGCCCGTTCTCATGGTCAGCGCTCGACATTAAGACGCTCGCCTTCGCGATGACCGGCCTGCCGTATCGCAAGGGGATCAAGCCGAGTTTGCCGAAACTATTGATTCGACGAATTGCCGCATACGCACGTCGCACTCGAGACGACGCCATCGAGCAGGGCGCGCTCTTTTGCAACATGCTGGCGGAGTTGCGCGCATCGCATGCGGCCGCGAATACATCGGGCCAGCCCGATAATCCGGCCAATTAACGACCCGATTATCAAGGCCTGACGCGGCCGGCGCTGCAAGCTGAAGGTAAAAACGCGCTCTGAGCGCAATGCATTAGAGAAACTCCCTCAGTGTGACCGGATTGCATTGCGTTTCTTTTTCCACGCCTCTACCATTAGGTCAAATCGCGACCGAACGGAGGCGCAGTTGACTCTCGATACATTCTCACAAAAAATCCTGCGTCTTCTGCAACTCGACGCGCGACGCTCCGTCCAGGAAATCTCCGATCAAGTCGGGCTGTCCAGTACGCCGTGCTGGCGGCGCATCAAGGACATGGAGCAATCGGGCGTCATTCAGCGCTATACCGCGCTGCTCGACCGCGAGAAACTTGGATTACACGTTTGTGCCCTCGCGCATATTTATCTCACGCGACATACCGAAGGCGGCGTCGAGCAATTCGAACGCGAAATCGCCACCTGCCCCGAAGTCACCGAGTGTTACAGCACCACCGGCGAATCGGATTACATCCTCAAAATCGTTGCGCCGGATATCAAGGCTTACGACACCTTTCTTCACGACCGCATCTTCAAGATTCCGGCGGTGGCGCAAGTGCGCACGAGCGTCGTCTTGCGCGAGATCAAATTCGACACGCAATTGCCGCTCTGACGATCGAATGCGCGCCCGCCGCGCGTCGGCCTCTTCCCTCAAATAGGCGTTCGATGAACGCCTATTCTTTTTCGTCGATCAAAACCGCGATGCGAACATCTGCGCCGTCGCGGAAAATGATGCTGACATACGCCTCGCACGACTCACTTTTCGCGGCTGTCATCAATTCGTCCAAAAGGCTGCCGCAACAATATTCGATCGCGCCTTGGCGGGCGTTAAAGATCGATTTGTCGCGCATGAATAGCAGCGCGCGCCGCTTCGAATTCGCAATCGCACGCTCACGCATTGCGCGTCGGAAGGCATCCCGATCCGCCGTCGCCGACGGCAATAAAAAACCGCGCATTGGCGCGGTTTTTTATTCTTCCAGGCTACTCAAGACTTACTTGCCAATGAGAAAGCTGTCGCGATCCTGCCCGGCAATCCACTTCGGCGGCTTGCCGCGACCCGACCACGTACTGCCGCTTTCCGGATCGCGATACTTAGGCGCCACGCCCGAACGGCCGCCGCGCGAAGCCCCGGACACCTTGGCGCCGCGTCCACCGGCGAGTTCCTGCAGCGTAATGCCGTAATCGGCCATCTTTTGCTTGATCTCATTAAGCACTTCGGCGTATTCGCGCGACTTAGCTTCTTCGATCTGTCGTTCCAGAGACTCGCGCTGCGCGAGCAATTCCTTGTATGAAGGCATGGCAATTCCCTAAGTGGTGTGCTGACTTTGCGAATCGTTGTGCTCGCTTTTTTCAGTTATGAGTATAGCCTCGGATTGGGTCACAGATTAACACAAATCCTATTTAGTCGGCATGTGTGCATTGCCACTTAAATGTTGTTTCGGAGATTCGTCGTAACAATTTCCGAACTTTTCCTAATAGCGTACTAGAATACCGCGCGCCCGCTTATGAAGATCGAATGAAAATCCGCGACAAAGTTTGCCATCCGATGCGAAGACCGCGGATTCGCGGCAACAAAATGTGCCGCCAGATGATAACTTTGGCCCGCGCGCCGCTCCGCTGCCGTCTGTCAGCAATTAGCGGACTTATTCGAGACGAAACAAACTGCGTGGATTCGCAAAATTTCATCCGTTGCGGGAGAAAACATTCATGTGGCGCGGTGCGCGATTCTTCCATCGAAGTATTGGTTTAATCGAAGGTAAAACGATTGCGCGTATTACATCTGCGTAAATCGCTGCCGTATTGGCCGATGCTCAGTACCTCGAGATCGTCCGGACGATTTGGATGACCATCGCTAAAGGCCAGAAGTTCCGAAACTTCGTCATGGGGAAAGGCTACCGTGATTCGGGATTCTGCCGTCGCGCCAACCCATTGCGCCCAATCCGCCGATAAACCGCATTTTTTCGACATGCATCTCTCAAAGCGCGAAATCGCCATTCCCGACGGCGGAACGAATCCGGACGACAGTGCAGATAACGACGTGCGACTTCGATGGAATCGAAAGCTTTCGCAGTCGACGGCAATGTCGGCGCGTGTTTCGGCCGCCGATCCGTCGCGCCCCCTCCAGGATTGCAATCTCCGTGTCCGATTCCACTTCCGCCTCCGCCGCCTCTCCCCGCGAAACGTCCGCCGCACTGGCCTTTCATCGCACGCTGCCCAAAGCCACGCGCGAACGCGCGCTACGCGACCATGGCGATCTTCTTCATCGCCGGCATGATGTACACGTAGTGGGCGTGCATGTGCCGACCGTGCGCGACAAATTTTCGCTCAGCCCCGGCATGCTGTCGTTCTCGCTGCTCGCGGTCGCGGGCGGCTCAATCTTCGCGATGCTCGTCAACGGCGCATGGATCGCGCGAGTCGGCACGCGCAACGCCTGCCTCGCCGGCGGCATGGCGATGATCTTCGGCGCGCTGATCCTCGTCACGCCGTGGTACTGGCTGCTGCTCGTCGTGCTAGCCTGCCTCGGTGTTCATGGCGACGTCGAAGAAGCGCTCGCGCGCCCGATCATGTCATCGCTGCACGGCATGTTCAGCATCGGCGGGATGGCGGACGCGGCGGCGGGCGGCGCGCTGCTCGCGCTGGCCTCGGTGATGAGTCTCCTCATTCTGCTGGTCTCGATGCCGGCAGTGCTGCCGCATGTGCCGCATTACGATGAGCACGCGAAGGCATCGTCGTCGAACCGCTGGCGCTCGCTCGCGCTGTGGACGCTCGGCGGCCTCGCGCTGATCGCCGAAGGCGCGATGTACGACTGGGCCACGGTCTATATGCGCGATGTGGTGCGCGCCCGCTTCGGCGCGCCGAAGCTCGTATTCGGCAGCGCGGGCCTCGCCTTCGCCGGCATGATGCTCGCGCTCATGTTCCCCTATGCCACCCTATGCCATTGTCACGATGACCGGCTTTACGCTGATGTGCTTCGGCCACGCCAACATGATGCCCGTGCTGTTCGCGGCGGCCGCACGTGTCGAGGGCGTATCGGCGGCGGAAGACCTCGCGCAGGTCGCGGGGCTCGCGTACTTTCGGGCTGCTGCTCGGTCCCGTGCATCGTCATCACGATCATCGAGCCGCGCATTCTCAGGCGCTGGAAAATCTAGGCGCAAAAGAACACGCGGTCCTTGCGGCACCGCGCGTTCTTTGCATCGAAAGACGACTTACGACTTACATCTTCACGACGTCGAGCAGCGTCTTCTTGCCCTTCTTGTAGTCGTACAGCGAGATCACGCCGTGCTTCAGGTCGCCCTTCGAATCAAAGGTCGTCTGGCCGATCACGCCCTTGTAGTCCGTGTTCGGCATCGCGGCGAGAATCTTCGCCGGATCGGTCGAGTTCGCACGCTTCATCGCGTCGACGATGATGTACGTCGCGTCATACGTGAACGGCGCGTAGATCTGGATCGGCTGGCCGAAACGCTTCTGGAACTTGGCCGCGAACGCCGCGCCGCCTTCCATCTTTTCCAGCGCCATGCCGGCTTCCGAGCACACGACGTTGTCGGCGACTTCGCCCGCGAGGTCCGACAGCTTTTCCGTGCAGACACCGTCGCCCGCCAGAACCTTCGCGCGCAGGCCGAGCTGCTTCACCTGCTTGGCGAACAGGCCGCCGGTCGCGTCCATGCCGCCGTACATCAGGGCGTCGGGGTTTTCGCCCTTGATCTTCGTCAGAATCGCGCGGAAGTCGACGGCCTTGTCGTTGGTCGCATCATGCGAGACGACCTTCACGCCGAGCGCCTTGGCGGTCTTTTCGAATTCGTTCGCGAGACCCTGGCCGTAAGCGGTCGAATCGTCGACGACGGCGACGGTCTTGACCTTCATCGTCTTCGCCGCATAGTTCGCGAGCGCCGGGCCTTGCTGAGCATCGGTCGCGACGACGCGGTAGGTCGTCTTGAAGACTTGCTGCGTATAGGTCGGGTTGGTCGCCGACGGCGAGATCTGCACGATGCCCGCATCGCTGTAGATCTTCGAGGCCGGGATCGTCGTGCCGGAGTTCAGGTGGCCGACCACGGCGACGACTTTATCGTCGACGAGCTTCTGCGCGACCTGGGTGGCGGTGCGCGGGTCGCCTGCATCGTCTTGCGGGTCGAGTTGGAGCGTGATCTTCTCGCCGCCGATCGTGAGACCCTTTGCGTTGATCTCTTCGACTGCGAGCCGCGCGCCGTTTTCATTGTCCTTGCCCAGGTGAGCAATACCACCGGTCAGCGGAGCGACGTGACCGATCTTCACGACCTGGTCGGCTGCTGCGGAGGTTGCCAACGTAGCGAACAGCACGGCTGCGGCGCTGATCGGCAACACTTTGTGAAGCTTGGTGTTCATTCATAAGTCTCCAGTTTCGGTCCCAAAAACAACGTAATCGCCCTTGTGCCCCGTCTTTCATCATGCACTTGGCAAGTCCTTCCGGCCGAGCCGTTTGTGGCAGCCGCCTTCCACACTGCGCGCAAGTGTAGGGGATGTCAAATTAATTTAGGGAAGGTTTTTAAGATACTGGTGTCACTACCGATTTAAGTTCAGTTGTGACACGCGCCGGTTTGTGGTGGCACTTTCGCGAAGACGACCATTACATGCGGGCTTCCGGCGGGTTGGCCCGGTCAACTTTGCGCGCCGTTCAAGCTTGCGGAGTCGATCCCGATAATCTCCTTCCGCGACTTTCATTCGCCGCTCTTTAAGCGCTTTTTCTGGCGCACTTTAGACCTTCGCCTCTAAAAATACGGTTCCGTGTCAAAGGCTGTGCTAGTCGTCGACGCAGCGCGTCGGCAATGCAAAACGCCCGCGCTCAGGCGCCTGAAAAGGAAAGCTGGCAAACTCACTCGCCTGAGTTTCGACTCGTTTCTTTTCGACCAAGGCAAAGGAGCCCAGACGTGACCGTTTCCGTGACCTCCCGATGGATCGACATCCCGACCTTCCAGGGCTATCTCGCGCCGCCCAAGACCGGCAGCGGGCCGGCCGTGATCATCCTGCAGGAAATCTTCGGCGTGAATTCGCACATCCACAGCGTCGCGGATCAATACGCGGCCGACGGCTATGTGGCGCTCGCGCCCGACGTGTTCTGGCGCACGCAGCCGCGCGTCAAACTCGGCTACGAAGGCGCGGATCGTGAAAAGGCGATGGAACTGCTGCAGAAGACCCAGCTCGACACGGCCATCGCGCGATGTCAGCGCAGCCGCGAAGGCGTTGCGTGCGCTGCCCGAAGTGACGGGCAAGGTCGCGGCGATCGGCTACTGCTTCGGCGGCCGGCTCGCGTATCTCGCGGCGGCGGAAGGCTCGATCGACCTGGGCGTCGCCTATTACGGCGGCGGCATCCAGAACGCGCTCGACAAGGCCGATCAGGTGAAGGTGCCGATGCAGTTCCACTACGGCGAACTCGACGCGCACATTCCCGCCGACGCGGTCGACGCCGTGCGCCAGCGCTTCGCGGGCCGCAAGGACTCGGAGCTATATATGTATTCCGCAGGCCGATCACGGCTTCAACTGCGGCGATCGCGCGTCGCTCAATGCGAAGGCATCGGCGCTCGCGCACGGGCACACGCTGACCTTCCTCGGCGAACATCTGTAATGGAAGACCCGGCGAAGCGGCAGGTCCGCTTCGCTCGACGTCGATTCAGCCGAAACGCCCGCTAGACCAGCGCGGGCAATCCCTCGACCAGCAGGAACGCGACCAGCACTCCGAGCAGCGCGCCGAAGACTCGCAGTACGTTGTTCTTGAAATGAGTCGCGCACGGAATGGCGCCGAGGAACAGCGCCCCTGCGAGCGCCATGGGGATGATCAGGATGAAGTCGCCGATCGTGAAGTACGTCGTCATAATGCGTCTCCCATCTTCCTGCTTGTCGCTTTGCTTTCGCGCCGCGCTCCGACACAAAAATTTGAATCGGTGAATCAAGTATAGGCCGCGCAGCGATGCGCGTTAGACTCTCTTTGTGCGATGGAATACCGCTGCAACGCAGCAAAGGCTTGTCAATCAAGGCTTTGCGAGTGACGTTTTTAAACAGACGCGGAAAACTCTTAGATTCCTCTTATTTCATTCGGCTTTCTACACGCCCGTGCGGATTTAGCCGGCGACGGCGCGCTCACGCCGGTTCAGATAAGTCGCGCCCGCGATGCCGATCAGCAGAAGCGCGGCGATCAGCGCGGCGACGCCCGGCCAGCCGAAAGCGGTCCAAAAATGTCCGCCGACCGAGCCGACGATGCTCGAGCCGAGGTAATACGCGAGCAGATAGAGCGCGGCGGCCTGGCCCTTGGCCTGCGCGGCGAGCCTGCCGACCCAGCCGCTCGCGACCGAATGCCCGGCGAAGAATCCGAACGTCAGGCACACGATGCCCGCGACGATCACCGGCAGCGAATTCGATACCGTCAGGCCGATGCCGATCAGCATTAGCAGCAGGCTCGCGATCAGCACGCGGCCGCGCCCGAAGACATCGGCCATCTTGCCGGACCACGACGACGCGACGACGCCGGTCAGATAGACGGTGAAGATCGCGCTGATTTCCGTCTGCGTCAGCCTGAACGGCGCGCCGATCAGCCGGTAGCCGACGTAGTTGTAGAGCGAGCCCATCAGCACGAAACCGGTCGCGAACAGAAACGGCAGTCCACCGTGTTTCAGATGCCCGGCGAGCGAGCGCCGATGATGCCCGAAGCCCAGCCCGCGCCGCAACGCGGCTGGAACCGTCGCAACGGCGGCAGCATCGAGCGAAACGCAAGCCTCGCCAGCAGTCCAAGCACGCCGATACCGCCGATCGCCATGCGCCATCCGAAGTGATCCGCGAGCACACCGCTGATCACGCGCCCGGCCATGCAACCGATCGCGGTGCCTCCGACGTACAGGCCCATCGCGAGGCCGAGGCCTTCGGGCGCGACTTCCTCGGCGAGATAGGCCATCGCGACCGCAGGCACGCCGCCGAGCGCGAAACCTTCGAGTGCGCGCACGGCGAGCAGCGCATGCCAGTCGGGGAGAAACGCCGCGACACCGTCAATCAAGCTCGACGACGCGAGCAGCGACAGGGTCATCAGCCGGTGCCGGCTCCAGCTTTCGGAAACGAGAAGATCGCGACGCCGAGCGACGCCGTGCTGACCGACACCGACAGCACGCTCACCGCCGGGCTCACGCCGAATGCCCCGGTGAACTCCGGAAGCAGCGGCTGAACGCAATACAGCAGCGAGAACGTTGCATAACCCGCGAACAACAGGGCAAGCGCTCACGCTAGTAGGCGCGTTATCCGCGTTCGAGAAAGGGCGCTTCGGCTGTCTTGTCCGGCTCCGGCGACACGCTCACTATGAAGCTTCCGCTGAAAACTGCAAAAACCGACAACGATACGCCGAATCTAGGGGTTTCGCCGGATACGAAGCCGTGGAAGTGCCGGCAATCGATCAGTAATTGCTTCCAATCGTCAGCGATTGACCACATTTCCTCGCATTTTGCGTCGTGCCGGCGCGGAGTGATGCGCTAAAGTGAGAAGCACAATCGTTCATGATGGCCGTCTGCGCTGCATTTTCCGCAACGACGACGGGCCCGATTGTTCTGGGTGCACGAGCCGTGAAAAGCCTGTGCTGGTGAAATATATGACCGGCGTTCGATCCTCAGCCGGCGCTTGAACGGGGATTCATCATGCAAATCGGTTCGATTGTCCGCTCAGTCCATATTGCCGTGCCTCAAGGCGCACGCGGCATCGTGATGCGCATTCTTGGCGACATGGCGATGGTCGCCTGGTACGCGGGCGAGCCCGGCGTCACCAAACTGCTCAATACCGAGCCGTTCTTTCTCGAAGACCTCATCGATACCGGCGACATCGTGCGCCCCGCCAACGCTGTGATGCACTGACGCCGCCGCCGACGCACGCGCGTCGGTACGAGCGGTCACACTCGTCGCGCAAAGGCGCGGCACAATGCCAGGATGAACTCCGCTCATTCCGCCTCTCTGGACTCGCCCGCCTCGCCGGGCGCTCCCTTCGCCGGCCTCACGCCCGAGCGCGTGCTCGAAGGCGCGACGCTGCACGAGTTCGACGGCTTCCGCTTTTCCGTTTTCGACCGGCGCGGTGGACGCGTGCCCGATCTCGACAACACCGACACGCTCGAATGGCTCGGCCGCTTCATCGGGCGGATTCACGCGGTCGGCACGATCGAGCCGTATCGCGAACGGCCGACGCTCGACATCCATACTTCGGCGAAGAACCGCGCGCGTTTCTGCTCGATCACGGTTTCGTGTCCGCCGATGTTCGCGAAGCCTACGAACGCGCGGTCTCAATGGCGCTCGACGGCGTCGCGCAGTGTTTCGAGCGCGCGGGCGACGTAAAGCACCTTCGGCTGCACGGCGATTGCCATCCGAGCAACGTGCTCTGGACCGACGCCGGTCCGCATTTCGTCGACCTCGACGACAGCCGCATGGGCCCCACCGTTCAGGACCTGTGGCTGCTGCTGCCCGCCAGCCGCGCCGACGCATCGCGCGCGCTCGCCGATCTGCTCGCAGGCTACGAAGATTTCGCGGACTTCGATCCGCGCGAACTGCATCTGATCGAAGCGCTGCACACGCTGCGGCTCATCCATTACGCCGCGTGGCTCGTGCGCCGCTGGGACGATCCTGCGTTTCCGGCCGCTTTCCCGTGGTTCAACACGCAGCGTTACTGGGAAGACCGCATCCTCGAACTGCGCGAGCAGATCGGCGCGATGCAGGAAGGCCCGTTCTGGCCCATCTGAAATTTTTCGTCACATAAGCGCGTTGTCAGGCAATTGCAAAAGATTGAAATCGACATTTCCACATGTAATGGTAACGATTCTCATCTTCACGCGATCGCCTGATCCACACGTCCGCAGCGCGTAGCGCCGGTCAGGACGCGGTTTTGTCCTGCATCGCCGAAACCTGGAAAGACGCGTGAACGCGCCCGACACCCTCAGCCCGCAGCCGGCCGCCACGAGCGGCACGACGCAATATCATCCGCACGGACGCCTGATAAACGATGCGGAACGGTTGTTCGCAAGAACCGCTCGTGCCGCTCGACGTTCTGAAGTGGCTGCGCAAAGTGCACGGCTGGGTCGGCCTGTGGGGCGAGCTGCTCGGCCTCTTGTTCGACGTGACGGGTTTTCTGCTGAACCATCGCGCGCCGCCGATGCGCATCTCGACCGGCGAGCCGCAGGTTTCGCAGATGCAGGTGCCACTGCCTGCCGAAGGCTTCAAATCGCTGCGCGACATGGGCATGTGGCTCAAGCGTGAACTGAAGATCGACGGCAATCTGGGCCGCATGCGCAAGGAACCGGCGCATCCGGTCGGCTGGGGCAACAAGAGCACGATGCAGCCCGAGCAATGGTCGGTGATGATGGCCTCGCCCGGCGGCAACGTGCAAGCGGAATACTGGGTCGGCAACAACTACGTGTCGGTCAAGCGCACCGAGACACCTTCCTGGCCATGATGACGAACCTGCACAAGGGCGTCGGATTGAGCATCGGCTGGGTGCTGCTGATCGACACCTTCGCGGGCAGTATCGTGCTGCTGTCGCTGAGGGGCGTGCTGCTGTGGACCGAACTCAACAAGAAGCGTACGGCGGGCGTGGTGATCATCGCTGCGTCGCTGGTTGCCGCGGTTGTCTGCGGGTTGATCTGACACACCACGCGCGTCGTTCGGGACGACTTCGGCCCGGTCAGGTGCGCTTCGCTTACCGCGTCAACCACAGAAGCACGACGATCGCGATCCGCGCTTTCGTCAGCTTTTCCTAATCAGACTCGGCCGCCGACCTCAGGCATCGCACACTTCGCCACGGCCGGCGACTTCGCGCGCGACCTTGGCGCCTTCGACCTGGAGTATTTCCGGCAGCGACACACCGTTCTTCGCCGCGGTCACTTCCGCGAGAATCGACACAGCGATCTCCGGCGGCGTGCGACTGCCGATGTGTAGATGCCGACCGGCCCGTGCAACCGCGCCAGCTCGGACGCGCTGAGATCGAACTCCTTGTTGAGGCGCTCGCGCCGCGAACCGAGCGCGCCGACATAAAACAACGCGGGCGTCTTGAGCGCTTCCATCAGCGCGAGATCGTCGAGCTTGGGATCGTGCGTCAGCGCAATGACCGCGCAGCGTTCGTCCAGACGCATGTCGGTCACGGTGTCGTCGGGCATCGTGCGCACGATGGTCGGCCCGGCACGTCCCACTCGTCGGTGTACTCGATGCGCGGATTGCAGACCGTCACCCGATAATCCAGCCCGACCGCGATGCTGCACAGATAGCGCGACAACTGCCCCGCGCCGATCACGAGCATCCGGTAGCGCGGGCCGTGGATGGTCAGCAGCGTGGCGCCGTCGAAGAGCACGCCGTCGGTCGCCTGCGCCGCCTCCAGACGCGCGATGCCCGACTTCATGTCGAGCGAGCGCGCCACCAGCCTGCTGGCCTCGACCGTCGCGCACAGTTCGGCGATGCCGCTGTGCCGCGTCAGTGGCTCCAGCACGAGCTGGATGGTGCCGCCGCACGGCAAGCCGAAGCGATGCGCCTCTTCCGCGCTGATGCCGTACTTCACCGCTTCGGGCGTGCACTGTTCGATGCCCCGCTGCCGCACGCGCTCGATCAGATCGTCCTCGATGCAGCCGCCCGATACCGAGCCGACCGCATGACCGTCACGAGCAGCACGCGGCGGCCTTCTTCGAGCCATCGCGCACTGTGCTTCAGGACTTCGAGATCCACGCTGTCCATATTCCTTTTCCCTTGCCTTGCTGTTCTGCCTGCCTTTTCCATTCAGCGCCCGGGCGACACTCCGGACCCGCCGCCGATTTCGCCGGCGCAGGCGAAGAACTCGGTGGCGATCTTGCGCGCCGCGCCGTCCACCAGCCGCGAGCCGATCTGCGCGAGCTTGCCGCCGACCTGCGCGTTCGCGCTGTTGGCAAGCGTCGTCGTGTCCGGCTCGGCGCCCGGCGCGAGCTGCACTTTCGCGCTGCCCTTGCTGAAACCCGCCGCACCGCCCTGCCCTTCGAACACGATCGTGTAGCTGTTCGGCACGTCGATTTCCGTCAGTTCCATGCGCCCCCGGAAGCGCGCCTTGACCGGACCGACCGCAGCGGTCATCGCTACTTCGTAGGCATTGTCGCCATTCGCCTCGATGCTGTCGCAGCCCGGGATGCAGGCCTTGAGGATCGACGTGTCGTTGAGCGCTTCCCACGCGCGCGCCTGCGGCACGGGCAGCGTGTGCGTTTCGGTCAGTTCCATCGCGTGTCTCCTTGTGGCGTATGATGGGATAGCGTCGCGAGTTCGCGCCCGACCGCCGTGAGGCTGTCGAGATTGTGAGCGGCGAGCATGGCATCGACGTGCGGCAGGATCGCAGGCACGCCTCGTGCGCGCGGCGTGAAATCGGCGAATCGCAGCAGCGGATTGAGCCACACCAGCCGATGCGCAAAGCGCGTGAGTCGCCGCATTTCGGCATCGAGCACGTCGATGCCTTCATGGTCGAAGCCGTCGATGACGAGGAGCACGGTCGCCCATCCCGCTAGCACGCGGCGCGCCCAGCGTCGATTGAACTCCACCAGCGCCCCGCCGATGCGCGTGCCGCCCGACCAGTCCGCGACTGTTTGCCCGAGCACGGCGATCGCGACGTCGGGATCGCGCTCGTGCAGCGCGCGTCGCATAGGTGAGCCGCGTGCCGAACAGAAACACCTGCAGGCGTTCGCGTGACTGCAGCAGCGCGTAACAGAAGTAGAGGACGGCGCGCGAATACGCGCTCATCGATCCGGAAATGTCCAGCAGCAGAACGAACGGCGGACGGTGCTCGACCGCCTTGGGGTATTTTCCACACGGTCCAGTCGCCGCCCGATTTGACCGCATGACGCGCGGTCGAACACAAATCCGCGTGTGTGCCGCGCGAGGCCGGCTTCAGGCGACGCGTCCTTTCGGTCGCGAGCGGCAGCCGGTGCGCGCGTATCCGATGCCGCAGTGCGCGCTATTCGTCGGCCGAAAGCGTGTCGAAATCGCGATGGCTCAGCCGTTCCTGCGCGCTGAAACTCATCCGCGCGTGCAGCGATTCGGCCTGTTCGTCGTGCTTGCCGAAATCGTTCGCGGCCGACGCGCGCGCGTCGAGCGCATCGACGGCGTGCGCGGGCGACATGCCGAGGCCTGCGCCGTGCAGCAGCCTGACGAAATGCACGACGTTGCGCGCGAACGGCTCCATGATCGTCACGCCCGCGCGTCGGTGAGATATTGCGCGAGCGTATCGGCGTCCATGCGCGCGAGATCGTCCTGATACTTCAGAAGCACGCCGAGCGTGCCCTGCACCGCGCGCGGCATCAGTCGATCGTTTCGGCGACGCCCGGCGCCTTGAACAGATCCAGCGTGCGCAGCCGATGCACGAACGCGACTGCCCTCGCCTGCAAGTCGCGGCTCGTGTCGGGCGCATGCGCTTCGACGATCGCGAGTTCGACGTCGCGCTCCGGATAGCCTATCCACTGATACAGGCAGCGGCGCTTGANGCGCGCGCACTGTACCGTACTCGGGAATCGACACCTGAAAGTCCGACAGCAGTTCGAGCAGAAAGGCTTCGAACGGCTCGTCGGCGTGATCGATCTCCTCGATCAGCAGCACGCGGCGCGCGTCCTCGTTCAGCGGATCGGACATTAGCGCCTGAAACAGCAGGCGCTTGAGCAGAAATTCGCCGCGATACAGCGAATCGTTCGACGGCGTCTCGCCCGATGCTTCCGCGAGGCGCAGCGCTATGATCTGACGCGGATAGTCCCACTCGTACAGCGCGCTCGCGGTATCGAGCCCCTCGTAGCATTGCAAGCGCAGGAGCGTCGTGCCGCACAGGCCCGCCGCCGCCTCCGCCAGTTCGGTCTTGCCAACGCCCGGCTCGCCTTCGAGAAAAAGCGGCCGCTGCATCTTCAGCGCGAGAAAGAGCGCCGTCGCCAGCTCGCGGCTCGCGAAGTAGCGATGCCCGCGCAGCCGCGAGAGCGTCTCGTCGATGGACTGCGGCTCGTCGGCCCGCATCGCTGGTGCGGCTCGTCTAGAAAGACATCGCGCGCTCGATCGCGCCGCCCGCCATCACCGGTATCAGATGCGTGCGATACACGACGCTCGCGTGCATGTCCTCGTTCAGTTCATCCGGCGCGATGGCCACGCTGCGCGCCGATGCTACCGAAAAGTCCTTCGACAACGCGGCTTCGAGCGCGATCGGCCGGAACACCGACGACGCCGCGCCCGTCACGCCGACGCGTACGCCGCCGTCCCGGTGCTTCGCGACGAACACGCCGACGAGCGCGAAATGCGACGTGGGATTGCGAAACTTCTCGTAGCCCGCGCGCTCGACGAGCGGAAACTCGACCGCGACGATCAGTTCGGCGCGAGCACGGCCGACGGATAGCACGCGGCGGGATCGTCGTTGGCGAGCGAGCCGCCGAACGTGCCGCGTTCGCGCACCTGCCTATCGCCGATGCGGCCGGCAAGATCGGCGAGGCCGGGCAGCGCCCGCCGCACCTCCGCATGCGCGGCGACCTCGGCGTGACACACCGCGCCGCCGATGCGCAGCGTCGCGCCGTCGAGCGCGATGTCCTTCATCGACACGATGCGCGTCACGTCGATCAGCGCGGACGGCTGCGCGAGACGCAGACGCATCGTCGACAGCAGGCTCTGTCCGCCCGCGAGAAATTTTGCTTCGCCGTTCGCGCCGGAGCGCCGCAACGGCGGCATCGGCATCGCCGGGACGTTGATAGTCGAATGCGTACATGTCGGTCTCCTCAGGCGCGCTGTGCGTCGTTCATCGCGGCCTACACGCGATGCGGCGTGGCAGGCATCTGCAAATCCTTCACGCCGAGCGGCGCGAGGACATCGAGAATCGCGTTGATGACGGCGGGCGGCGAGCCAATCGCGCCCGCTTTGCCGCAGCCTTTGACGCCGAGCGAGTTTGCGTGCACGGCGTGCCCTTCGCGGTCTCGACGGTGAAGTTCGGCAGGTCGATCGCGTGCGGCATCGCGTAATCCATGAACGAGCCGGACAGCAACTGGCCGGTCGAGTCGTCGTAGACGCAGCGCTCCAGCATCGCCTGGCCGATGCCCTGCCCCAGCCCGCCGTGCACCTGGCCTTCGACGATCATCGGATTGATCACGTTGCCGAAGTCGTCGACGGCGGTGAAGCGCTGGATGCGCGTTTCGCCCGTGTCCGGATCGACTTCGCACACATCCCGCGACGCGGAACACGCCGTCCTTGAACTCGATGTCTTCCGCCGCGGCTTCGAGCAGATGCGCGGCGATCTTCTTCGCTTTCGCCTCGACCTTGTCGAGCACCTTCATGATCGCGGAGCCACCGACCGAGATCGAGCGCGATCCATACGTGCCCATGCCGAACGGAATGCGGCCGGTATCGCCGTGGATGATCTCGACGTTGTCGATCGACACGCCGAGCCGGTCCGCGACTACTTGCGCGAAGTCGTTTCGTGCCCCTATCCGTGACTGTGCGAGCCGGTGAACACCGTGACCGAGCCGGTCGGATGCACGCGCACCTCCCCCGCCTCGAACAGGCCCGCGCGCGCCGAGCGCGCCCGCGACATTCGACGGCGCGAATCCGCACTCCTCGATGTAGCAGGAATAGCCGATGCCGCGCAGCTTGCCGTCTTGTTTCGACGCTTCGCGGCGCGCGGCAAAGCCCGTGACGTCGGCAAGTTCCAGCGCACGATCGAGACAGGTGTCGTAGTCGCCGATGTTGTAAGTCAGGCCGACCGGCGTCGCATACGGAAACGTGCGGATAAAATTGCGCCGGCGTAGTTCGACCGGATCGACGTTCAGTTCGCGCTCCGCCGTTTCGACCAGACGCTCGACCACGTAGGTCGCCTCGGGACGTCCGGCGCCGCGGGACGCATCGACCGGCACGGTGTTGGTGAAGACCGCCTTCACTTCGGCGTAGATCGCGGGCGTCGTGTACTGGCCGGCGAGCAGCATCGCATAGAGCACGGTCGGAATCGACGACGCGAAGGTCGACAGATACGCGCCCATGTTCGCGGTCGTGTGCACGCGCATCGCGAGGAATTTGCCGTCGCTATCGAGCGCGAGTTCGGCTTTCGTGACGTAATCGCGGCCGTATGCATCGGAGAGAAAGGCTTCGGAGCGCTCGGCGGTCCACTTGATCGGCCGGCCGACCTTCTTCGATGCCCAGGTAAGCGCGACGTCCTCGGGATAGAGAAAGAGAAAGATCTTCGAGCCGAAGCCGCCGTCGACGTCCGGCGCGATCACGCGCAGCTTCGATTCCGGCAGTTGCAGCACGAACGCGGCACATCAGCAGACGCTCGACGTGCGGATTCTGATTCGCGACATAGACCGTGTAGCTGTCGTCGTGCTTCGAGTAGCTCGCATTGACGGCGCGCGGTTCGATTGCGTTCGGCACGAGCCGCTGGTTCACGATGTCGAGCGTCGTCACATGCGCGGCGTCGGCGAAGGCGGCATCGGTCGCGGCCTTGTCGCCGTGGTCCCAGTTGTAGCAGGTGTTGTTCGGCACGCCGTCGTGCACCTGCGGCTGGCCGGCGTCCGCCGCGCTGCCCGTATCGACGCAGGCGGGCAGCACGTCGTAATCGACCTCGATCAGTTCGAGCGCGTCCTTCGCTTCCTTCACCGATTCCGCGACCACGAGCGCGACCTGATCGCCGACGTGCAGCACTTTGTCGTGCGCGGACGGGATGCGGCAGCTCGTGCATCGGCGAGCCGCCAGTGCTGTGGATGAGCCATCCGCACGGCAGGCCGCCGAGTCTGCTTGCCAAAACCGAATGCCGACGCGAATACAAGAAGTAGATGCACAGACCGATCACGAGCCAGACCACAAACGCAATCCAAGTCACCGCCTGAAGATTGATCATCAAAAAGAGACACGAAGCAACCGCAAGCACCGGCACGACCGGGCAACGGAACGCCCGCGGCAGTTCCGGATGCGTCCGGCACAGAATCAACACAGCGATGGACACCATCGAAAACGCCGCCAACGTGCCGATGTTGATGAGTTCCGCCAGCATATTCAGCGGCACCAGCGCACCGATCAAACCGAAGAAGATCCCAACGAGCCACGTCGTGAAGAACGGCGTCGCGTACTTCGGATGCACTTTCGACAGCCGCGCCGGAAGCAGTCCGTCACGCGACATCGCATAGATGATGCGCGTCTGGCCGTAGCTCATAACGAAAATCACGGTCAGCATGCCGAGCACCACGCCGAGATCGATGAAACCGGCAACCCAGTTCATCTGCGCGACCTGCAGCGCGAACGACACCGGATTCGGCACGTTCGCGAAACGCTCCGACGGCACGATGCCTGTCACCACCGCCAACACGCCGACGTACAGCACCGCGCACACCGCCAGCGACGCAATGATGCCGATCGGCAGATCGCGCTTCGGATTCTTCATTTCCTCGGCCGCCGACGACACGGAATCGAAGCCGATGAACGCGAAGAACATCACCGCCGCCGCGCCGAACACGCCCGACCAGCCGTGCGGCATGAACGGCGTCCAGTTCTGCGGCTTCACATGGAACACGCCGACTGCGATCACCAGCAGCACGATGGTGACCTTGATCGCGACCATCGCGTTGTCCACGCGCATCGACTCCTTCACGCCGACGAACAAGAGCGAGGTGATCGCCATCATCACGAGAAAGGCAGGCAGGTTGAAATAGGTGAGATGGCCCGGCAGCGCGCCCGGCGCCGCGGTGAGCGCGGTCGGCAGCGAAATGCCGAAGCCCGCCAGCAGCGATTGCAGATAGCCCGACCAGCCGACCGATACCGCCGAAGTCGCAAGCCCATATTCGAGCATCAGATCCCAGCCGATGAGCCACGCAACGAGTTCGCCGAGCGTCGCATACGAATACGTGTAAATAGAACCGGCGACCGGGATGCTCGAAGAAAATTCGGCATAGGCGAGGGCGGCGAAACCGCAGGCGATCGCCACGACGATGAAAGCCAGTGTGAGCGCCGGTCCGGCAGTGACGGTGCCGGTTCCCGTCAGCACGAAGATGCCCGTGCCGATGATGGCGCCGATACCGAGGAACGTGAGATCGAGCGCGCCAAGCGTCTTCTTGAGCGACGTACCCTGGCCGCCGGCCAGCATGTGCTCGATGTCTTTCTTGTGGAACAACGACATTACGGTAAGTCTCCTTGCGGCGCAGGCGTACGCCCTGACTGCAGGAAAACCCGGCATTTTAGCGGAGACTCGGAAATTGCCCGATTTCCGGGCATGCGGCGCACTATTGCGGTGATTTTTGACAGATCAACCGGTTTTTATCTTATACAGGATAAAAACCGGTGCGTCGATCAACCGGCGATGGCAGGATTCATATCGACGAGGCGATTGCTCATCAAGTAGAAAGTCAGCTCGGCGTTATTCGCGAGCTTCATCTTGTCGAGCAACCGCGCGCGATAAACGCTGACCGTCTTCACGGAAAGCGACAAGGCGTGCGCGATGTCGGTCAGCCGTTTTCCGGACGCGAGCATGCAGAGCGTCTAGAATTCGCGGTCCGACAGCATTTCGTGCGGCATGCGCTCGCTGTCTAGCGACACATAGGTCGCGAGGGCTTCGGCCATCTCGGGACTCACATAACTTGCGGCCCGCGGCCACCTGACGGATCGCGCCGATCATCAGCGCCGGGTCGGCCGTCTTCGACAGATAGCCCGCCGCGCTGGCCTTCAGCGCACGCACCGCGTACTGATCCTCGCATACATCGAAAACATCAACACCGGCAAACGCGGCGTGTCGCGCTTCAGGCGCTTCAGCACGTCAAGCCCGTTGATGTCGGACAGCGAAATATCGAGCATCGCGACATCGACCGGACGGCGCGCGGCGAGCGTCAGCGCGTCGCGGCCCGTTTCGGCTTCGATCACCTCCGATGCCGCGCCAAACTCCACCAGCAATTGCGCGACGCCGCAACGCACGATCGCGTGATCGTCGGCGAACAGGACTTTCAGGGACGCGGCCGGCGTCATGCGTTGACCGCGCGCAGCGCGCAGCGCGGCCGCCGCTCCACGGCAGACGTGCCCGCACGCTGGTGCCGCCGGTTTTCGCCGCGTCGACGCGCAGGCTGCCGCCGAGCGCCTCGCAGCGCGAGCGCATGCCGGACAGGCCGAAGCGCCCGGTCTTCTTGCGCGCGACGGCGCTGATGCCGACGCCGTCGTCCTCGACGAGCAGCGTGACCAATTGCGCATCGAGCGCGATCTTCACGCTCGCATGCTCGGCGCGCGTGGCGTGCGACGTTGCCGAGCGCTTCCTGCATCACACGAAACAGCGCGAGCGCGAGATCGCGCGGCAGGCGGTCGAGCGTGGCATCTGGCTGACAGGTGAATTCGATGCGGATAGCCGTGCGTTCGCCGAAGTTCGCGATCCAGTCGCCGAGCGCGGAGGCGACGCCCGCGCTGAACGACGGCTCGTGCAAACCCTCGACGATGCGATGACAGGTATCCACGACTCCCGCGAGACAGGCGCGTGCCTGCCGGATCGCTTCCGCGCATGCGTCGGGCGTGTCCGACGGCAGCCAGAATTCGGCGCGAGCGAGCGCGAGATTCGCGGCCGTCAGCGAGGCGCCGGTGTCGTCGTGGAGGTCTTGCGCGAGCGCGCGCCGCGTATGTTCTTCGGCGATGGCGAGTTGCGCGGCCAGATCGCGCACACGCGCCACGAGCCGTTCGATGCGCCGGTCGCCTTGGAGCTTCGCATCGATCAGGGCGGAAAAGGGAGAGCCGTCGTCCAGCGGTGTCGCAACACCACGCGGCATGACGCAGCCAAACGAATCCGCATCGGATTCTCATCGGGGTGACCGACGAATTTATTCAGTTCCTCGCTTTGAGCGCAACTGGAGCTACGTCCTCGGAAGCGCACGAGCAGCGTAACTGAATTTACACTCTGTAACATCGAAGACGGACTGAGCGCGAATGCGGTCCGTTTCAGCGTGAGGCCACGCATATCGCATATCTTAAAAAATATTATAAATCCATGTCGGACAAGGCCTGAAGGCGTGAACTTCAAGTTTTTTGCTAAGTTCGTTGCGCCAAATCAGTCAGAACAATTCCTACACGCGGCTTCTTGAGCCGGAAATTTGTAACAGCGCGCGCGCATAAAAAACGGAGCGCGCGGCTCCGGTTTCTCGATGACGCTTCGACGGGCTCAGCCAACGAACGCCTTTTCCACGACATAGTGGCCGGGATGGTTGTTGCTGCTTTCCTTGAAGCCCATCGCGTCCAGCAGTTCGCGCGTGTCGCGCAGCATGTGCGGGCTGCCGCAAAGCATGACCCGGTCGTTTTCGATCGAGAACGGCTCGACCGACAGATTGGCGAACAGCTTCTTGGTTTCGATCAGATCGGTGATGCGGCCGCGGTTCGCGAACTCTTCGCGCGTGACAGTCGGATAGTAGACGAGCTTTTCGGCAACCAGTTCGCCGATATGCTTGTGCGCCGGCAGATGCTCGGTGATGAAATCCTTATAAGCCAGTTCGTCGACGAAGCGGCAGGTATGCNACAACGTCTTGCCGGACANTCGCCGACCTTCAGATGCTGCAGGCGCGAGGTCAGCGGGCCGTCCGGCACCTTGATGCTCAGAAATTCCAAATGCTCTTCGTAATTCGCGCTCGCGAGGCTGTATGCGCGCAGCAGCGGCTTGCCGTCGACTTCGAGGCCCACCATCGTGAACTGGCCGTTTTCGAAGCGGAACGAGGCATCGCGGGTGCAGGTGAAGCTGAACAGCGTATCGGTCCAGTGATGGACGCTCAGAACGGTTTGAGAATCAAGGTTGCTCATGGCTTCTTGGACTATGCGAAAATGTGACGTGGGCGACGGGATGAGCCGAAACGGGCGTCGAAAGGGCACGTGCATGACTGCGCGATGTGCAGGTCGATTGCAATAAGACGGCGCGAAAGCAGCGCTCCCATCTCGCGGCCGCCGGATTCGTGCGGCGAATCGGCAGCGCAAGCCAGGCAGCCCGGCGCAATTGGCTATTTTAACCCGATAGCCTTTGCGCGTCGCAGTGCGGCGGGCGCGACGAAAGGCGCGTTGCGACGTTCAGACGCGCTGATCGGTCGACGGTTTTCCCACAGATTGATGCCGCCTTCCCGCGCATGCTGATCGATTTCCGCCAATTCTTCCGCCGTGAAATCGAGGTTCTTCAACGCGGCGACGTTCTCCGCAACCTGTTCCGCGCGGCTCGCGCCGATCAGCACGGAAGTCACCCACCCGCCGCGCAGCGCCCACGCGAGCACCATCTGCGCGAGACTCTGGCCGCGCCGCTCGGCGAGTTCGTTGAGCTCGCGCACATGCGCGAGGTTTTCGTCACTCAGATGCTCGGCCTTCAGCGATCCGCTGCCCGGCTTGTTCACGCGCGCATCCTGCGGCACGCCGTTCAGGCATTTGTTCGTGAGCAGTCCCTGCGCGAGCGGCGTGAACGCGATGCTGCCCGCGCCGATATCGTCGAGCGTATCGAGCAGTTCGCTCTCGATCCAGCGATTGAGCATGTTGTAAGACGGCTGATGGATCAAGAGCGGCACCTTGTGCTCGGCGAGCAGCCTGGCCATTTCGCGCGTCTTCGACGCCGAATACGAGGAAATGCCGACGTACAGCGCCCGGCCGGAATGCACGGCGGTCGCGAGCGCGCCAGCGGTTTCTTCGAGCGGCGTATCGGCATCGAAACGATGCGAATAGAAGATGTCGACATAATCGAGTCCCATGCGCTTAAGACTCTGATCGAGGCTTGCGAGCACATACTTGCGCGAGCCGCCACCCGATCCGTAAGGACCCGGCCACATGTCCCAGCCGGCCTTCGACGAAATCAGCAGTTCGTCGCGATACGCCGGAAGTCGTCCTTGAAGATGCGTCCGAAGTTGGTTTCGGCGCTGCCGTAGAGCGGGGCCGTAGTTGTTGGCGAGATCGAAGTGCGTGACGCCGAGATCGAACGCCGTGCGCAGGATGTCGCGCTGCGTGGCGATCGGCGTCGTATCGCCAAAGTTGTGCCACAGCCCGAGCGACAATGTGGGCAGCTTGAGACCGCTTTTGCCACAAGTGCGGTATTGCATATCGGAATAGCGTGCGGAAGCTGCTTCGTGAGCCATGACGGATTTTCCTCTGCGGATTGCGCGTGTCGCGCGTGCGGATGATCGTGAAATGGCGTCGCTGCCGTGATGTCGGCCGAAACCGAGGCCGACCATGTTAGAGCAATCGGCAAGCCGAGGAGCGATCCGCATGCACCGTCCCGCTATTCGAAACCAGGCGGTTATTTGGTTTGGGAACGATCACACGCCTGACCGGACCAATGCACATCTCGAACAGGAGCACGACCCATGGACTCACTACGCCCCGCCTAGATTCCTTCGCCGCCATCGCGATGACCTACGGCATTGACATCGTGATCGCGATCGTCATCCTCGCCGTCGGCTGGTGGATCTTGAACATCGTCGCCAACGCACTGCGCCGCGCGCTGCTGCGCACGCATATCGACGCGACGCTGACGCCGGTGCTCGCCAGCGTCGCGATGTGGGCGATCCGCGTGGTCGCGATCGTCGCCGCGCTCGGCAAGCTCGGCATCGCGGCGGCGAGCATCCTCACCGTGCTCGGCGCGGCAGGACTCGCCATCGGTCTGGCCTTGCCCGGGCACGCTGCAGAACATCGCGGTGGGACTGATGCTGCTGCTGCGGCCGTTTCGCGTCGCGATTACATCGAGGGAACGGGCACGACCGCCAGCATCGTGAACGAGATCGGTCTTTTCGCGACACGGCTGACAAAAGCGGACGGCATCGTCATGTTCGTGCCGAACAGCCTGATCTGGGCGAATACGATCACCAACTACAGCACCAACGAACGCCGCCGCGTGGTCATCAATTTTCAGGCGCAGCATGGGCTGAGCGTCGAACATGTGCTCGGCGAACTGCGCCGACTGATCAGCGAGGATCCGCGCATCGTGCAGGACACGCCTGCGCCCTGGGTCGCGGTGACCGACTACACGGATACCGGCGTGAAATACAACGTCGGCGCATGGACGCGCGCGGACGATCACGCCAACGTGCAGGCCGATCTGCTGCGCAAGATTCAGCCGCTTACGCGCGAAGCGCCGCAGGCGAGCTGACGGCGTTTGTTAAGCTGACGCGTCTTCAGCAACGAGGCTTCTCATGACCCGAGCCATTTCCGTGGCACTGCTCGTCGGCGGCGTCATTCTGCTTTACTTCGGCGGCACGTCGTTTCATTCGCTGTCGAACGACGTCTCGCGCTTTTTCACCGGTTCGCCGACGAACAAAACCATCTGGCTGCTGGCGGGCGGCGTGATCGCATCGCTCGCCGGGCTGATCGGGCTCGCGATTCCGTCGCGCCGATAAACCTCACAGCAGCGCCACTTCCGGCTTCGATGCCGATCGCGTGCCGGGCAAGGCCGCGTTGCTCGCGCCGCGATACGTGTAGACCAGCGAGAACTTCACGTCGCCGGTCAGGTTCTTTCCCGCCGAATGCAGCGTGTTGCAGTGGAAGAACACGACATCGCCCACTTCGAGTTCGGGGGAAAACGCCGTGCGAATAAGCGCGGCGTTCTCGGGGATATCGGCGCGGAAAAACTTCTCGTCGTCGAAACGATCCGACGTGAACGCGAGCTTGTGTGATCCCGGCACGAACCACAGTGCGCCGTTGTCGGCAGTTTCATTGCCAAGCGCGAACCACACGGACACCAGATCGTCGCGCTCGAACGCCCAGTAGCGCACGTCGCGATGCCAGCCGGTCAAGCTGCCGTAGGCGGGATGCTTGGTCATCACGCAGTTGTGATGCGCGCGCGATAGATACGGCGTCTCGCCGAAATACAGCTCTATCCAGCCGCGCACGTCGGGCGACGTCGCACATTGCGCGTAGAGCGGATCGCGCGCGTAGGCGTCGAGCAGGCGCCGCACGGTGTGGCCGCCGGGCACGTCCTTCGAATCCGGCGCGCCGGGATAACGAAGATCGGCTTCGAATTCGAGCGGACCGGCGGCTTCGGCGAGCTGGCGCTTCGACAGATCGCGTAACGCATCGAGGCGCGCGGGCGGCACGAGCCCCTTGACGATGACGAAGCCGTTCTCGCGCAGCTCGCCGACCTGTTCTTTCTTCGATTTCAGAATGGGTTGATCTGACATGTTCGTTGTCTGCCTCGACCGGGTTTCGAAAGGGACGCCATCTGTCCGGCCACATAATCAAAATCACGACGAATAGGTCGATTGTAGTTCCCGCGCCGCCGAAAGGCCCGTTCCACAAGGCGCTGCGGAATCCTTAGCAAGCGGCCGGCAGCACTTTTGCTAGGGAAAACGCGGACTTAATCAACTGAATCGAACCGGCTGAACGCTTTTTTTGACACGACTATCGTCGAGCTTGCTTCCAGGCAACCGACGCCCCAAGGCTCACATGAACGGCTCACATGAACATCAGAATCGCTACCGGCCTTTCTCGCGTCGCGCCGCGCGTCCCGCGAAGCGCGGCATGATCCGCGCGTTGCGTCATCATTCCGCGCGCTCGTATGCGCTGGCCGAGCAGATCAGGAACGTGCATCTGGTCGAAGGGATCCGCTCGTGGTTCCGCGGTTTCTTTTTCAATCTGCGCGTGCGCGCCGTGTCCCGCAAGGTCTTGCTGAGAGCCTTGCTGCCGCATCCGGCATCGCTGCGCGCGCCGTCGTCGCAATCGGCCAAGCCCAGGAAAGCCGCTGCGCAAACGAGCCGCCGTCCGCGCCGGACTTCGGCGAGCAGTGCGGGCTGGTACGCGTTCGCGGCGCGCTGAGATCGAGTCGAGCCGGCGCACCGGCATAAAAAACCGGCAAGCATCGCTTGCCGGTTTTTTCTTTTCCGAACCGCCGATGCGAAACTTACGCGACCGTCGCGACCGGTTCCGTACCTGCCGCTTCCGCGAGCGCGAGCGCCTTGTCGGTGGCTTCCCACGAGAACTTCGGCTCTTCGCGGCCGAAGTGACCGTATGCCGCGGTCTTTTCGTAGATCGGGTGCAGCAGGTCGAGCATCTGGACGATACCCTTCGGACGCAGATCGAAATGCTCGAGCACGAGTTTCGTGATTTCCGCATCCGACACGCAGCCCGTGCCGAACGTGTTGACCATCACCGACGTCGGGCGCGCGACGCCGATCGCGTACGACACCTGAATCAGGCAGCGCGAAGCCAGACCCGCCGCGACGATGTTCTTCGCGACATAGCGGCCCGCATACGCGGCCGAGCGGTCGACCTTCGACGGATCCTTGCCCGAGAACGCGCCGCCGCCGTGGGGCGCCGCGCCGCCGTAAGTATCGACGATGATCTTGCGGCCCGTCAGGCCGCAATCGCCCTGCGGACCGCCGATGACGAAACGGCCTGTCGGATTGACCAGGAACTTGATGTCGCCCTTGATGAGATCCTTTGGCAGGGTCGGCTTGATGACTTCTTCGATGACCGCTTCGCGCAGTTGCGCGAGTTCGATGTCCGGTGCGTGCTGCGTCGACAGCACAACGGTGTCGATCGAATGCGGCTTGCCGTCGACGTAGCGGACCGTGACCTGCGACTTCGCGTCCGGACGCAGCCACGGCAGACGGCCGTCGCGGCGCAGATTCGCCTGACGTTCGACCAGACGATGCGACAGGTAGATCGGCAGCGGCATCAGTTCGGTCGTTTCGTCGCATGCATAGCCGAACATCAGGCCCTGGTCGCCGGCGCCTTGATCGAGGTTGTCGTCGTGCGCTTTGTTCACGCCTTGCGCGATGTCCGGCGACTGCTTGTCGTAAGCGACGAGCACCGCGCAACCGCGATAGTCGATGCCGAAATCGGTGTTGTCGTAGCCGATGCGGCGGATGGTGTCGCGCGCGACCTGGATGTAGTCGACGTTGGCGGTCGTCGTGATTTCGCCCGCGAGGACGACGAGACCGGTATTGCAGAGGGTTTCCGCCGCGACGCGCGAGTATTTGTCCTGAGCCAGGATGGCGTCGAGGATGGCGTCGGAGATTTGATCCGCGACCTTGTCCGGGTGGCCTTCGGAAACGGATTCGGAGGTAAACAGGTAGTCGTTGGACACGCTTCAGACTCCAATAAAGTACGGTTGATATTCACGTAGCCGTCTTCGTCTGGAGTCTGAAGCGGCGACGCTTTAGCGGAAGTATTCCTCCGGCCCACACCCCGTGCTGCTTCGAGGTGCTTGCCGGCTTCGCCCCGCAAGTTGTCCATTAACTCGGCGAAGGTTTTATTATACCGATTATACTGGGTCCCCGGGTTACTACAGAGCCGAACGTTTGCAGTCATTCGTCCCGCAACAATATTCCGTTTCGCACGGTCGCCGGTATGTACGCTGGAGCACTTCATCATGCTAGGGCGCATCGGCGTGGCGCTCGCCATCGGCTTTCTCAGATTTCTGGCGATCATTCCCTACGGCATCACCGCGCGTTTCGGCGACGGTCTCGGCTGGCTGCTCTACCAGATCCCGAGCCGCAGAAAGCGCATCATACATACGAATCTCAAACTCTGCTTTCCCGAGTGGTCGGACGAGAAGCGCGAAGAAATCGCCCAGAAGCATTTTCGGCACGCCATTCGCAGCTATGTCGAGCGCAGCGTGCAATGGTTCGGCTCCGCGAAGAAGCTCGAAAAACTGATCGAACTCGACAGCGCCGTCGATCTCACCGACCCGAATCTGCCGCCGACGCTGTTTCTCGGCTTCCACTTCGTCGGCATCGAGGCGGGCTCGATCTTTCTGAACTATTCGCTGCACCGACAATGTGGATCGCTCTATCAGCCGTTCTCGAATCCGCAGGTCGAGGAACTCGCGAAAACACAGCGCGCGCGCTTCGGCGCGGACATGGCGAGCCGCGCGGACAGCGCACGCATCGTGCTGCGCTGGCTGCGCGACCGCAAGCCGGTGATGCTCGGCGCGGACATGGACTACGGCATGCGCAATTCGACCTTCGTGCCATTCCTCGGCATTCCGACCTGCACGCTGACCGCCGTTGGCAGGCTCGCGAAGACGGGCAAGGCGCAGGTCGTGCCGTTCATC
>JAQFVI010000397.1:0-4891 GCA_029439495.1 Caballeronia sp. BR6202001590007 | reverse complement strand
TCCGAGCTTTTACTGAGTGATGTCCGCGGCACCCCCGTGAAAGCGCCGGGCGCGCGCAGTGGGTCTCTCGTACGAGCCTCACATACAACTCACATACCTCACATACAACTCACATACAATAGCGGCCATGAAACTGAAATTCACGAAAATGCAGGGCGCGGGCAACGATTTCGTCGTGCTCGACGGCTATACGCAGACGCTCGATCTGAGCACGGCGCAAGTGCGCGCGCTGGCGAACCGGCATTTCGGCGTCGGAGCGGATCAACTGCTGCTAGTCGAGAAGCCGACCATCGACGGCGTCGACTTCAAATACCGCATCTTCAATTGCGATGGCGGCGAGGTCGAGCACTGCGGCAACGGCGCGCGCTGCTTCGTGAAGTTCGTCCGCGAACGCGGCCTGACCGATGCCTCGACCGTGCGCATGCAGGTGCAGAACGGCGTCATCTCGCTGACGATGCAGGATAACGGCGAAGTCGTCGTCGACATGAGCACGCCGGTTTTCGATCCGCCGCGCGTGCCCTTCGATGTGCACGGTCTCGACGGCCGCCGCGAAGGCGCCGATACGCTCTGGCCACTCGACGTGAACGGCGCGACGCGCTTCGTTTCCGTCGTGTCGATGGGCAATCCGCACGCGGTGCAGATCGTCGGCGATGTCGAAACGTATCCGGTCCCGCAGGAAGGCCCGCTGATCGAGCGTCACGCGCGCTTTCCGAAGCGCGTGAATGCCGGCTTCACGCAGATCGTCGACCGGCACGCCGTGAAACTGCGCGTTTACGAGCGCGGCGCGGGCGAAACGCTCGCGTGCGGCACGGGCGCGTGCGCGGCGGTCGCGGCCGGCATCCGGCGCGGCCTGCTCGATTCGCCGGTACGCGTAGAGACGCACGGCGGCACGCTCACGATCGCCTGGGACGGCGCGCGCGACGAAGCCGCCGCCTTGTTCATGGTCGGCCCGGCTACCACGGTATTCGAAGGCGAGATCGAACTCGACCGCCTCGTCTGACGCAAGCACAACGACCATGAATCCACGCGAAGTCGCCGACTACCTGCTCGACAAGAAGAAGCAGCTAGAACGGCGTCTCGCCGAACTGCTGCGCTACGGCCACGAAAAAGACAGCATCTCGGCCAAGTTCGGCCGCTGGACCGTGCGCGTCACCGCGCAGCGCGATCCGTACGCCTTGCCCGTGACCATCAGCCGGGGATTGTGCGAGGTCTTCGACGTGCCGCATGCCGCGCTGCGCGTCTGGGACGTCGACGAAGCCTACAAGCAGGCGGATTTCGCGAAGCAGGTCGGCGAGGAAGTGCGCATCTTCGCGACGAGCCTCGACACGCCGTACTGCGGCGCGAATACCGGTTTCGCGGCAGCGCAATGGCTGGGCGCATCGAATTCGGCATCCGCGACGACGACCGACGGCAAGGGCGACGAAGCGCGCGGCATCGAATCCGTTGCGCTGATCGCGCTGCGCGATCCGCAAGGCGGACCGGACGCGCCCGTGTTCGGCCTGCTAGTGATGGGCTCGCCCGATCCATGGCGCTTTCACGACGGCATGGCGACCGACTTCCTCACGCAGATTGGCTCGCTGTCGAACGCCGCGCTGTCGCGCCTGCTGCCGCACTGAGCATCGGGGCCGAGCCATGGACGCCGCCGAAGCGATCAAGACCTATCTTGCGATGCTCGAACACGAGCGCAAGCTCTCGGAACACACGCTGCGCGGCTACACCTACGAACTCGGCGAACTCCGCGCGCTGGCCCGGGAACGTTCGCTCGAAACGCTGAGCGCCGCCGACATTCGCGGCGCGGTCGTGCGGGCGCACGCGGGCGGGCTGTCGTCGCGATCGATCGCGCACCGGCTGTCGGCGTGGCGCGCATTTTATCGCTGGCTCGCCGAGCGCGTCGAGATGCCCGCGAATCCCGTCGCGACGGTGCGTGCGCCCAAGCGCGAAAAGACGCTGCCGAAGGCGCTTTCCGTCGACGACGCGATGACGCTCATGGACGCGCCGCAATCCGGCACGCCCGAAGCGCTGCGCGATCACGCGATCCTGGAACTGCTCTACTCGTCGGGGCTGCGCCTCGCGGAGCTCGTCGGGCTGGATTTTCAGCACGTCGACACCGCCGAGCACAAATCGGCCGGCTGGCTCGATCTCTCGCACGAGGAAGTCACCGTGCTCGGCAAGGGCAACCGGCGTCGTTCAGTGCCGGTCGGCCGCAAGGCGGTCGAAGCGCTGCGCGCCTGGCTCGACGTGCGCGGCGGCTTCGTCAAACACGATCCCTTTCCGCTTTTCCTGTCCGTGCGCGGCAACCGCATGTCGCCGGGCGTCGTGCGCGAACGCGTGAAACGGCTCGCGCTGATGACCGGTATTCCGTCGAACGTGCATCCGCATATACTGCGCCATTCGTTCGCGACGCATGTCCTGCAATCGAGCGGCGATCTACGCGCGGTGCAGGAACTGCTTGGCCACGCGAGCATCACGGCGACGCAGGTGTACACCTCGCTCGACTTCCAGCATCTCGCCCGCGTCTACGACTCAGCACATCCGCGCGCGAAGAAGCGCGACTGATGTGCGGCTGATTTTCCCGGCGCCTCGTGCGCCGCATTCGGACCGCAATGAACACCATCACGCTCAAACCGGCCAAGGACAAGTCCCTGGTCCGCTGCCATCCGTGGATCTACGCGAACGCGATCGCACGCGTCGACGGCAATCCCGCGCCGGGCGCGACCGTCACCGGGCGCGGCGCGGACGGGCGCTTTCTCGCGCGCGCCGCCTACAGCCCGCATTCGCAGATCCGCGCGTGTGTGTGGACCTTCGACGAAGCCGAACCCGTCGATCACGCGTTCTTCAAGCGCCGCGTGCAGCGCGCAGTCGCGCATCGACGCGCGATGATCCGCGATACCGGCGCGACGCGTCTCGTCTTCGGCGAGGCGGACGGCCTGTCCGGTCTGATCGTCGATCACTATGTCGCCGACCGCGAGCCGCATGCGCAACTCGTCTGTCAGTTCATGGCGACGGGCGTCGAGGCGTGGAAGGACGCGATCGTGCAGACGCTGATCGCCGCAACCGATTGCCCGAACGTCTACGAACGCTCGGACGTGTCGATTCGCCAGAAGGAAGGGCTAAAACAGACGACCGGCGTGCTGGCGGGCGAAGCGCCGCCGCCGACGCTCATCACCGACGAATGCGGCGTGCGTCATCACGTCGATGTCCGCCACGGCCACAAGACCGGTTTCTATGTCGATCAGCGCGATAACCGCGGGCTCGTCGCGCAGCATGCGGCGGGACGCGAGGTGCTGAACTGCTTGCTATACGGGCGGTTTCTCGCTGGCAGCGCTCAAGGGCGGCGCGACCAGCGTCGTGTCGGGCGAGGCGCTGGCGCTCGCGCGTGCGAACGTCGAAGCCAACGGTTTCGACGCGGCCAAAGCCGAATGGCTCGACGCCGACGCCTTCAAGACGCTGCGCCGCCTGTACGACGAAGGCCGGCGTTTCGACCTGATCGTGCTCGATCCGCCGAAGTTCGCGCCGTCGAAGGAAACCGTCGATCGCGCGACGCGCGCGTACAAGAAACATCAACCTGAGCGGCTTCAAGCTGTTGCGTCCGGGCGGCCTGCTGTTCACGTACTCGTGTTCCGGCGCGATAGATTCGGATCTGTTCCAGAAGATCGTCGCGAGCGCCGCCGATGCGCGCGTCGATGCGCGCATGCTCAAGCGGCTCGGCGCGGGCGTCGATCATCCGTTGCTGACGGCGTTTCCGGAAGGCGAGTACCTGAAGGGCCTGCTGTTGCAAATCGCGTGACCGCCCCAGTCTACCCGCGATGCGCACCGCGGCAAGCCGGGCAAACGCCCGGCCCGAAGGCGCCCGCTTGACAAATATGTTCCAGTAAACGATTCACCCGCGCTGCCCGGGGCACCACGCCACGCAGCGGAACACAGACAAGGACACTGGCGACATGATTCCCGTGACCATCTTGACCGGCTTTCTGGGCAGCGGTAAAACCACGCTGCTCAAGCGCATCCTGAACGAGAAGCACAGCATGAAGATCGCCGTCATCGAGAACGAGTTCGGCGAAGAGAACATCGACAACGACATCCTCGTGCAGGAAACCGCCGAGCAGATCATCCAGATGAGCAACGGCTGCATCTGTTGCACGATTCGCGGCGATCTGGCGCGCGCGCTCGAAGACCTCGCAAACCAGAAGAAGGCGGGCACGCTCGATTTCGACCGCGTCGTGATCGAAACGACCGGCCTCGCGAATCCCGGCTCGGTCGCGCAGACGTTCTTCATGGACAACACCGTCGCCGACGAATTCCTGCTCGACGCCATCATCACGCTGGTCGACGCGAAGCACGCGAACGCGCAGCTCGATCAGCATGAAGTCGTGCAGCGCCAGGTCGGTTTCGCGGATCACCTCTTCATCACGAAGTCCGATCTCGTCGATGCCGGCGCGCTCGATGCGCTCAAGCATCGCCTGCTGCACATGAATCCGCGCGCGGCGGTGCGCGTGGTCAATTTCGGCGATGTGGACATCAAGGAAATCTTCGATCTGCGCGGCTTCAATCTGAACTCGAAGCTCGAAATCGATCCGGACTTCCTCAAGGAAGACGATCACGATCCGCACGATCACGAGCACGGGCATCACCATCATCATCACGACAAGATCAAGTCGTTCGTGTATCGCAGCGACAAGCCGTTCGATCCGAATCGCCTCGAAGACTTCCTCGGCGGCATCCTGCAGATCTACGGCAAACGCTTGCTTCGCTACAAGGGCGTGCTCTTCATGAAGGGCGTCGATCGCAAGGTCGTGTTCCAGGGCGTGCATCAGATGATGGGCAGCGACCTTGCCGGCAAATGGATGCCCGCCGAGAAGAAGAACAGCAAGATGGTGTTCATCGGCATTGA